>NZ_JBQYLP010000035.1:34295-43932 GCF_052683555.1 Burkholderia sp. BC1 | reverse complement strand
AGCGTTTCGTCGGGCGTGAAGGCGACCAGCACGACGATCGCGAGCGGCGCGAGCACGAACAGGATCACGAGCGTATGGAACGCGAGCGCGAACGGGCCGTTCTTTCTCATCGGGAAGCGCCTCCGAGGCTGCGCGCGTAGCGGCGTTCGAGCACGCGGTAGTAGGTGAGCATCACGACGAGGTTCGCGACGAGCAGCAGCACCGCGATCGTCGCGCCGAGCGGCCAGTTCAGCGAGCCGAGAAATTCGTCGTAGACGGCCGTTGCCGCGACCTTGAGCCGGCGTCCGCCGAGCAGGCCGGGAATCGCGAACGCGCTCGCCGACAGCCCGAATACCATCAGGCTGCCCGACAGCACGCCGGGCATCAGCTGCGGCACGACGATGCGGCGCAGCGTCATGAACGGCGACGCGCCGAGCGACAGCGCCGCGTATTCGGTTTGCGGATCGAGCCGCTGCAGCGCCGTCCAGACCGGAATCACCATGAACGGCAGCATCACGTGCACGAGTGCGATCACGATCGCGAACGTCGTGTATTCGAGCTTGTACGGGCCGAGGCCGACGAGCGCGAGCGTGCGGTTCACGAGTCCGCCCGTGTTCAGCAGCATGCTCCAGCCGAATGCACGCACGACGACCGACACGAGCAGCGGCGCGAGGATCGCGAGCAGGAACATCGAGTGCCACGGGTCGCGCATTTTCGACAGCACGTAGGCTTCGGGCGTGCCGATCGCGACGCAGATCGCCGTGGTCAGCGCGGCGATGCCGAACGTGCGCGCGAACATCGTATGGAAGTAGGACGAGCCGAGCACGTCCGCGTAGTTGCCGAACTGGAATGCGGCGATCGGGCCGGTGGCCGGGTCGAAGCGGTAGAACGTCAACGCGAACGTCATCGCGAGCGGCACGAGCACGAGCGCGGCGAACAGCGCGAACGCCGGCGCGCACATCAGCCACAGCGGCGCATGCGCACGCCAGCGCGCGCGCCATGCGCGGCCGGCGGCCGCGCGGGCCGGTACGGGCTCGGCCGCGCTGCGCGGCGCGACGCCGGCCGGTGCGCCGTCGGCCTGCAGCGGGCGGGTAGGCTGTCCCATTCAGGCCTCCCGGCGCATCACGCGCACCGCGTCGCTGTGCCAGTCGATGCCGACCGGCGCGCCTTCCGCGAGCGGCTCGGCGCCTTCGTTCTGGCAGCACACGAGCACTTCGCCGAGTGCGCTGTCGACGCGATACAGCCATTGGCTGCCGAGGAAGAAGCGGCTCGTGACGGTCGCGGCGACGCGGCCCGCGCCCGGCGCGCAAAGCCGCAGCTTTTCCGGACGGATGCAGACCGAGACGGGATCGCCGACACGCACGTCACGCTCGTGCGCGGGCAGGTGCGCGGTGCGGCCCGTCTCGGCGAGGTCGTGCCCGAGGTCGATGCGGATCGCGTCGCCGTCGTGCGCGACGATCGTGCCCGGCAGCAGGTTCGCCTTGCCGATGAACTGCGACACGAACCGGTTCTCGGGCCGTTCGTAAGCGTGGTACGGCGTGTCGATCTGCGTGATGCGGCCGGCTTCCATCACGACCACGCGATCGCTGATCGACAGCGCTTCGGACTGGTCGTGCGTGACCATGATCGTCGTCGTGCCGATCTTGCGCTGGATCGCGCGCAGCTCGAACTGCATCTCCTCGCGCAGCTTCGCGTCGAGATTCGACATCGGCTCGTCGAGCAGCAGCACCGGCGGCTCGATCACGACCGCGCGCGCGATCGCGACGCGCTGCCGCTGGCCGCCGGACAGCTCGCGCGGAAAGCGATGCGCGAGCGCGTCGAGGCGCACGAGCGCGAGCGCCGCGCGGATGCGCTCCGCGCGCTCGGCCTTGTCGACGCCGCGCATATCGAGCCCGAAGCCGACGTTCTCCGCGACGCTCATGTGCGGAAACAGCGCGTAGCTCTGGAACACGATCCCGAGCCCGCGGCGGTTCGGTTTCATGTGCGTGATGTCCTGGCCGTCGAGCGTGATGCGTCCGCGCGTGACGTCGACGAAGCCCGCGATCATCTGCAGCGTCGTCGTCTTGCCGCAGCCGGACGGGCCGAGCAGCGACACGAATTCGCCTTGTTCGACGGAGAGGTTCACGTCGGCGACGGCGGTCAGCTCGCCGAACGATTTCGTCAGGTCCGTCAGCGTGAGAAACGACATGGGGAACTCCGGATTCGCACACCGGATGGCGGTGCGTCATTGACGCGGACTCTAGCCAGCCACATTTCCGACCGTCAATTTCGAATTCTGCTGAACGAGAGGAATTTCGGAAAAATTTCGGTCAGTGGAAGAAGATGACGAAGAGAGCGCGAATCGTTCCGGTCAATGAAGGCGGCGCGGCCCGCGAAAGACGCCCGTCAATCCGGTGCACACCCGGATGCCGGGCGCGTCCGCATGCGGCGACAATGGCGGCTCCGTATTCCGTTCAATGAAATCGTCGAGGAGAGCCGGCATGCAGGAACCGCATTCGCCCGGAACGTCGCGCGTCGCGCCCGCCGGCGGCGACGCCGCCGACACGGGCGGCGCGCCGGGCACCGGCATGCTGCAGCGGGCGTTCGCGATCCTGCGCGCGCTGGCCGGCATGCAGCAGGACGGCGTGCGCGTCACGCATCTCGCGAAGGCGGTCGGCCTCACGCAGGGCACCGCGCACCGGATCCTGCAGTCGCTGATCGCCGAAGGCATGGTCGAGCAGGACGAGCGCTCGAAGCTGTACCGGCTCAGTGTCGACTTCTTCGCGCTCGCCGCGCTGGCCGGCAATCCGAGCAGCATGCGCACGCTGTGCCGGCCCGCGCTGCTGCGACTCTGCGCGAGCCTCGGCGAGACGATCTTCCTGCTCGTGAAGAGCGGCTTCGACGCGGTGTGCCTCGATCTCTGCGAGGGGCCGTTTCCGATCCGGTCGTTTACCGGCGACATCGGCGGGCGCGTCGCGCTCGGCGTCGGGCAGGGCAGCCTCGCGATCCTCGCGTTCCTGCCGGAAGCCGAGCGCGAGGAGGTGATCCGCTTCAACGTGCCGCGCATACGCGGCTACGGCGTGCTCGACGAGGTCTATCTGCGCACCGAGATCGATCGCGTGCGGCAGCTCGGCTACGCGGGCCGCAACAGCGGCGTGCTCGACGGGATGGCCGGCGTCGCGGTGCCGATCCTCGATCGCACCGGCTATCCGGTCGGCGCGCTGAGCGTCGGTACGCTCGCGTCGCGCCTCGGCGACGACCGGATGCCGATGGTCGTCGAACTGCTGCGCCGCCAGGCCGAGGCGATCGGCCCGCGCACGAATCCGTTCGACGCCGCGCTGCGGCGGCCGATGCACGGGCTGTCCGGGAAAGCCGGATAGGCGCGGCAGCGTCGGGCGCCACCGTGCGGCGTTGGTGCATCGGTAGCCACGGCGGACCGTCCCGTGCGTTCGACGCGTCGAGAAACGCGTTCAGCCTCGCGCATCGGCAATCGCTGCGTCGTTACACGACCCGCACGCACGCACGACTCGCATCATTCGACCGGATGCAGATCCTGCAGCAACGTCGGCAGCAGTTCCGACACGGTCGGGTGAATGTGCATCGCGCGGCTGATCGTCGTATAGGGCGCACCGGCCGTCATCACGTCGAGCAGTGTATGCACGACCTCGTCGCCCGTCACGCCGAGGATCGATGCACCGAGAATCGCGTGGTTGTCCGCATCGACGATCACCTTCATGAAGCCCTGGCTTTCGCCCTTTTCGACCGCGCGGCCGACGCGCGTCATCGGCCGCGTGCCGACCAGCAGCTTGCGGCCGCTTCGTTTCGCTTCCGCGAGCGTCATGCCGACGCGGCCGAGCGGCGGATCGATGTACATCGCATAGGCGGGAACGCGATCGGAGACCTTGCGCGGATCGTTGTCGAGCAGGTTCGCCGCGACGATCTCGTAGTCGTTGTAGGCGGTATGCGTGAACGCGCCGCGGCCGTTGCAGTCGCCGAGCGCCCAGATGCCGTCGACGTTCGTGCGCAGCTGCTCGTCGACCTTGATGTAGCCGCGCTCGTCGGTATCGACGCCCGCGCGGTCGAGCCCGAGATCGTCGGTGTTCGGCACGCGGCCGACCGCGAGCAGCAGATGCGAGCCCGTCACTTCGCGGCCGCTGCCGCCGCAGTCGAGCCCGATCGCGATGCCGGCGCCGTCGGGCCGTGCGCTCAGGCAATTTGCGTCGAGCTGCACGTCGATGCCTTCGTTTTCGAGAATCTCGCGCACCGCGTCCGACACGTCTTCGTCCTCGCGCCGGATCAGCCGCGGGCCTTTCTCGACGATCGTCACCTTCGAGCCGAAGCGGCGATACATCTGACCGAACTCGAGCCCGACGTAGCTGCCGCCGACGATCACGAGATGATCGGGCAGGAAGTCGACGTCCATCATCGACGAGTTGGTCAGATAGCGAACGGTGTCGAGGCCCGGCATCGGCGGTATTTGCGCCCGTCCGCCGACATTGATGAAGATGCGGTCCGCGTCGAGCAGCGCGTCGCCGACGCGCACCGTCTTCGCGCCTTCGAAGCGCGCGTGCCCCTGAAACACGGTCGTGCGCTCGAGCCCGCGCACCCATTGCTCGACGCCGTGGTTCGAGCGACCGGCGATCCGGTCCTTGCGCGCCTTCACGGCCTTCATGTCGACGGTGACATTGCCGCCGACCGATACGCCGTATTCGCTGGCGCGCCGCGCGAGCTGCGCGGCGTACGCGCTCGCGATCAGCGTCTTGGTCGGAATGCAGCCGGTGTTCACGCACGTGCCGCCGAAGCGGCCGCGTTCGACGATCGCGACGGTCATGCCGGCTGCCGAAAGCCGTGCGGCGAGCGGCGGCCCGGCCTGGCCGGTGCCGATCACGATCGCGTCGAAGTGTTGCGTCATGGCGTTCTCCTGCGCTGGTGGATCGGGAAAGTGCGGGCGGGCGAGCCCGCACGCGACGGCGGCGTCCGTCCGCCCGACGACGTCCGGGCGGCGCGCACGCAGTTTTCATTCCTTGCGGCGCCACTGCGCGAAAGGCACCGGCCGGTGCGGATCGGCGCGTGTGACGGTGACCTGGTCCGGCTTGTCGTCGACCGGGAACGACTCGGTGTCGACCCGGTTCGCGAACAGCCAGCCGTGCGTGCGCGCGTCGTAGCGGAACGTCACGTAGTCGCTCCAGTGCTGGCCGCATGCGACCTCGTTCTGCACGGTGAAATAGCGCCCCTTGACTGCGAGCCCGTGATCCGCGACGTCCGCCGGGTCGAACGGATCGCACTGCAGCGCATCGTTCGCGCGCAGCACGACGCTATCGTTGCGCGCGGCGAGCCGATAGCCGTGATCGGGCCGTTCCTCGTAGATCAGCAGCGGGCGCGGGGACGGCTGCGCGCGCGTGTCGACCGCCCGATGCACGACGACGAGAAAACTGCGCAGCCCGTTGTCGAGCACCGGCCCTTCGCGCGCGATCATCGGCTCATAGCCGGGCGGCAGCTGCGCGGCGATCGCCGGCGGCAGATCGTCGGCGAGCGCAGGGCCGGACAGCGCGGCGAGAAGCGGAAGCAGCAGGCGAAGCGGTCGCATGGCGGTGGGCGGGCAGGCCGTCGGACAACGGGAACGGACGCGGAACGCGCGCGGCGAGGCGCACGCGGGCGCGCTCGTCGCGCGGCGCGTGCCTCTACGAGCATAGCAGCGCCCGTCGGCCTTTGCGTCGTGCTTTCGGCCGCGTGCAAGGCGTGCCAGAATCGGCGGCTGGAACGCAGGAGCGCGCGGCCTCGTCGCGGCGGCGTTTCGTTCGAGGAGACTTCGATGACTGCAACGGCCGCCGTATTCGCGATTCTCGCCGCGCTGTGGCTCGGCGCCATGATTCCCGGCCCCAGTTTCGTGCTGGTGGCACGCAATTCGATCGGGCTGTCGCGCCGCGACGGTCTCGCGACCGCGCTCGGCATGGGCGTCGGCGGCATCGCGTTCGGCGGCGTCGCGCTCGCCGGGCTCTATACGCTGCTGCAGACGGTCGAATGGCTTTATGTCGGGCTCAAGATCGCGGGCGGCGCGTATCTGATCTACATGGCGTCGAAAATCTGGCGCGGCGCGGATCGCCCGATCGCGATGGACGACTCGCTGGCCGTGCCGGCCGGCAGCGCGCGCAAGTCGTTCCTGACCGGCCTGACGACGCAGCTCAGCAACCCGAAGACGGCGATCTGGTACGGCAGCATCTTCGCGGCGCTGCTGCCGCAGCATCCGCCGCTGTGGTGCTATCTCGCGCTGCCGCCGCTCGTGTTCGGCGTCGAATTCGGCTGGTACACGATCGTCGCGCTGTGCTTTTCGACGCGGCGGCCGCGCGAACTCTATCTGCGCGCGAAGAAATGGGTCGACCGCGTCGCGGCCGGCGCGATCGCGTTGCTCGGGTTGCGGTTGATTCTGAACGCGCCGAAGGTGGGGATCTGAGCGGTTCGCGTGTGGCGGTGTTGTTCGGCCGGCGGGCGATGTGGTTGGCGGCGTCGGTTGCTGCGGGGGACGTTGTGCGGCGCGATGCACGGTGCCGCTTTTGTGCGGCGCTGTTGGCGCAGCGAGTTTGATCGGCGCCGCCTCGGCTTCCCTCCTTGCCGCTCGCGACGCGATACGGTATCCCGTCCGTGGCGCGTGAGGGCGGCGCGCGATGCGCGACGGCTTGGCATAGCCGCGCCGTACCTCGTCCGGCGGGCGTGCTCGCGCGCATTGCTTCCGTTTCCGATTCCCCTTTGGATTCCCGTCCTTCCGGCTCGCGATACCGCGTCCCGGCCGTCGCGCCGCAACGCGACGCCGGATGCGCGATGGCTTAACCTCGCCGGGCCGTACCTCGCCCGGCGTGCGCGCGCATTGCTTCCCTTTCCGATTCCCCCTTTGGATTCCCGTCCTTCCGGCTCGCGATACCGCGTGACGCCCGTGGCGCTCTAGCCCGACGCCGGATGCGCGACGACTCGACCTCGCCGGGCCGCACCTCGTCCGGCGTGCGTGCTCGCGCGCATTGCTTCCGTTTCCGATTCCCCTTGATGCCCGTCCTTCCGGCTCGCGATACCGCGTGCCGCCCGTCGCGCTCCAACCCGGCGCCGGATGCGCGACGACTTAATCTCGCCGCGCCATCCTTCGTCCGGTGGCTTCTCGCGCGTACTCGTTGCGTCTCCGATTCCGCTTTCGATCCTTGTCCTTCCCGGTGGCGATACCGCATCCCGCACGTCGCGCTCCAACCCGACGCCCGATGCGCGACGACTCGACCTCGCCGCGCCATCCCTTGCCCGACGGGCGTTCGCGCGCATTCGCGACTTCGGTTCGCACGCCGCTTCCGCGATTCTCGCGGTCGACCGCGCGTCGGCGTGTAAACTGCTGCCTTTTTTGACTGTCTGCAGCATGGTGCAAGCTCCTCCGCGCGCTGCGCTGAGCGGTCCGACCCTCGTTCGGCTGCTTGCGCGCATCGTCGATGCCGACGTCGCGGCTTCGCCGCAGACGCTGTCGGACCGGCTGAGCCAGTGGCTCGGCTGGACCGACGCGATCACGCTGTCGTCGGCGCTGAACGCGAGCCCGCCCGGCGTCGCGGCCGGCGTACGCGGCCACGACGCGGAGCGCGACTGCGCGCGCGTGCGTCACGACCTCGCGCAGGCGATCACGGCGCTGAACCGTCCGCGCGCGCGACGCCGTCCCGGCGAACTGCCGCCGCCCGCCGCGGACACGGCCGATTTCGCGGATTTCCGGCAGCGCTATCTGCAGCTGCAGCAGGAGATGGAAACGGCGATCGGCCAGTTGCGCGGCCGGCTGCGCGTCGCGCTCGCCGCGCGCTCGTCCGGGATGGCGCGGCTCGCGACGCTCGACGCGATCATGGAGCGCGTGCTCGGCGCGCGCGAGCGCAGCCTGCTGTCGACCGTGCCCGCGCTGCTCGGCACGCGCTTCGAGCGGCTGCGCGAAGCGGAACGGCAGGCGCTCGCCGTGGCGTCCGCCGAGCCGGATGGCGACGCGCCCGCCGATGCGAGCGTCGCGGCGCAGCCGCTCGCGGCCACGCCCGGCGCATGGCTCGACACGTTCCGCGACGAGATGCAAAGCGTGCTGCTCGCCGAACTCGAAGTGCGGTTTCAAACGGTGGAAGGGCTGCTCGCGGCCCTTCGTACCTGCTAGGTCTGTCTACATATGTCCAGAATTCGTATTGATCTCGTTGTCTTCGCTGCCGGTCTGCTCGCGGTGTGCTGGATCGCCGCCGGCTATGTCGGATCGAATCCGCTCGCGTCGGCCGTCACGCTGCTGATCGGCGCATGCTACGTCGCGGGCGCGTGGGAACTGCTGCGCTACCGGCAGGCGACCGCGGCGCTGTCGCGCGCGGTCGCGGCGCTCGCCGAGCCGCCGGCGCGGCTCGACGCGTGGCTCGACACGCTGCCGACCGGCCTGCGCGGCGCGGTGCGTGCGCGCATCGACGGCACGCGCGTCGCGCTGCCGGGCCCGGCGCTGACGCCCTATCTCGTCGGTCTGCTCGTGCTGCTCGGCATGCTCGGCACGCTGCTCGGGATGGTCGTGACGCTGAAGGGCACGGGCGCCGCGCTCGAAAGCGCGACCGATCTCGATGCGATTCGCGCCTCGCTCATTGCGCCCGTGAAGGGGCTCGGGTTCGCGTTCGGCACGTCGATCGCCGGCGTCGCGACGTCCGCGATGCTCGGGTTGCTGTCGGCGCTCGTGCGCCGCGAGCGCAGCGAGGCCGCGCAGCAGCTCGACGCGCGGATCGCGACGACGCTGCGCGTGCATACGCCCGCGCATCGGCGCGACGAATCGTTCCGCTTGCTGCAGCAGCAGGCCGACACGATGCCCGCGCTGGTCGACCGGCTGCAGACGATGATGACGACGCTCGAGGCGCGCAGCGTCGCGCTGCACGAGCGTCAGCTCGAAAGCCAGCAGGCGTTCTTCGACCGAACCGAGCAGGCGTATGCGCGTCTTGCGTCGAGCGTCGGCGCGTCGCTGCAGGAAAGCGCGGCCGAAAGTGCGCGCGTGGCGGGTGCCGCGCTGCAGCCGGTCGTCGCCGCGACGATGACGGGGCTCGCGCAGGAAATGGCGACGCTGCGCGACACGGTGTCGGGCGCGGTGCAGCGTCAGCTCGACGGCCTGACGAACGGTTTCGAGGCCGCGACCGCGAACGTGACGGCTGCGTGGCATCGCGCGCTCGACGCGCAGCGCAGTGCCGGCGATGCGGTCGCGCAGCGGCTCGACACGACGCTCGGCCAGTTCGCCGACACGTTCGCGCAGCGCTCGGCGGACTTGCTCGACGGCGTCGCGACGCGCCTCGAATCGACCGAAGGCCGTCTCACGGATGCGTGGCGCGATGCTTTGTCGCGTCAGGAGCAGGTCGGCGAAACGCTGGCCGGCCAGCATGCGCGCGCATTGAGCGACGCGGCCGCGACGTTCGAGCGCCATTCGGCGTCGACGCTCGCCGCGATGCGCGACGCCCACACGCATCTGCAGACCGAACTCGCCGCGCGCGATGCGCAGCGGCTCGCCGCGTGGAACGACTCGCTCGCTGCGATGGCCGCGAAGCTCGGCGACGAATGGCAGCGCGCGGGCGCAAAGAGCGCGGACCGTCAGCAGGAAATCTGCGATGCACTCGCGCAAACCACGCGCGATCTCGCTGCGCAAGCCGCCACCTTCGAACAACGCTCGAACGAT
>NZ_JBQYLP010000035.1:26883-34195 GCF_052683555.1 Burkholderia sp. BC1 | reverse complement strand
GATGGCGGCGAAGCTCGGCGACGAATGGCAACGTGCGGGCGTACACAGCGCAGGCCGTCAGCAGGAAATCTGCGATGCGCTCGCGCAAACGACGCGCGATCTCGCTGCGCAAGCCGCCACCTTCGAACAACGCTCGAACGATCTGCTGACGACGATCCGCGACTCGCACACCGGCCTGCAGACGCAACTGGCGGCGCGCGACGAAGAACGTCTGTCCGCATGGAACGAATCGCTCGCTGCGATGGCGGCGAAGCTCGGCGACGAATGGCAACGTGCGGGCGTACACAGCGCAGGCCGTCAGCAGGAAATCTGCGATGCGCTCGCGCAAACGACGCGCGATCTCGCTGCGCAAGCCGCCACCTTCGAACAACGCTCGAACGATCTGCTGACGACGATTCGCGACTCGCACACCGGCCTGCAAACGCAGCTTGCCGCGCGCGACGAAGAACGACTGTCCGCATGGAACGAATCGCTGGCCGCGATGGCGGCGAAGCTGGGCGACGAATGGCAACGTGCGGGCGTACACAGCGCCGGCCGTCAGCAGGAAATCTGCGATGCGCTCGCACAAACGACGCGCGATCTCGCCGCACAAGCCGCGACCTTCGAACAACGTTCGAACGATCTGTTGACGACGATTCGCGACTCGCACACCGGCCTGCAAACGCAGCTCGCCGCACGCGACGAAGAACGCCTGTCCGCATGGAATGAATCGCTCGCTGCGATGGCGGCGAAGCTCGGCGACGAATGGCAACGTGCGGGCGTACACAGCGCAGGCCGTCAGCAGGAAATCTGCGATGCGCTCGCGCAAACGACGCGCGATCTCGCTGCGCAAGCCGCCACCTTCGAACAACGCTCGAACGATCTGCTGACGACGATTCGCGACTCGCACACCGGCCTGCAAACGCAGCTGGCCGCACGCGACGAAGAACGCCTGTCCGCATGGAACGAATCGCTCGCCGCGATGGCCGCCGCGCTGCGCGACGAATGGCAGCAGGCGAGCGCACACGCGGCCGCGCGTCAGCAGGACATCTGCGACACGCTCGCGCGCACCGCGAACGACATCGCCGCGCAGGCGCAGGCACAGGCGAGCGACACGATCAACGAGATCGGGCGGCTCGTGCAGGCCGCATCGGAAGCGCCGAAGGCGGCAGCCGACGTTGTCGCCGAACTGCGCCAGCGGCTCTCGGAAAGCATGGTGCGCGACACCGCGATGCTCGAAGAACGCAGCCGTCTGCTCGCGACGCTTGAAACGCTGCTCGGCGCGGTCAACCACGCGTCGACCGAACAGCGCGCGGCGATCGACGCGCTCGTCAGCACGTCGGCCGATCTGCTCGACCGGATCGGCGCACGCTTCAACGACACGGTCGACGCGCAAAGCCGCAAGCTCGATGCGGTCGCCTCGCAGGTGACGGCCGGCGCGGTCGACGTCGCGAGCCTCGGCGATGCGTTCGGCGCGGCCGTGCAGGTATTCGGCGAGTCGAACGACAAGCTGCTCGCGCATCTGCAGCGCATCGAGGCCGCGCTCGAGAAGTCGCTCGCGCGCAGCGACGAACAGCTCGAGTACTACGTCGCGCAGGCGCGCGAGGTGATCGATCTGAGCATGATGTCGCAGAAGCAGATCGTCGAAGATTTGCAGCAGATCGCCGGGCGGCGCACTTCCGTCGGAGCGTAAGCGATGCACGAGGAAATCGACGGCGGCGCGGAAGCCGCGCCGGTCTGGCCCGCGTTCGCCGACCTGATGTCGGTGCTGCTCGGCGCGTTCGTGCTGATCCTCGTCGGCGTGATCGGCATGCAGCTGCAGCTGACGTCGAAGCTCGAGGAAGCCGTGCGTGCGCGCCAGCAGGAAGCGCAGCAGCGCAAGACGCTCGAGCAGGCGCTCGCGGGGCCGCTTGCGGCGGGGCGTGTGACGCTCGTGAACGGGCGTATCGGGATCGCCGGCAACCTGCTGTTCGCGCTGAACTCCGATCAACTGCAGCCGGACGGCCGCGAACTGCTGAAGACGCTCGCCGGCCCGCTCGCCGCGTATCTGAAGACGCGCGATCAGATCCTGATGGTCAGCGGCTTTGCGGACGATCAGCAGGTGCGCGCCGGCAACCGGATGTTTGCGGACAACTGGGAGCTGTCGGCCAAACGTGCGCTGACGGTCACGCGCGCGCTGATCGATGCGGGCGTGCCGGCGTCGTCGGTGTTCGCGGCCGCGTTCGGATCCGAGCAGCCGGTCAGCTCGAATGCCGACGACGAAGGCCGCGCGAAGAACCGCCGCGTCGAGATCGCGCCGGTCCCGCGCAAGTCCGCCTCGAACGGAGGGCCGGCGCGGTGACGGTCGACCCGACGCAGGTGCGCGCGATGCTCGACGCATGGCGCGAGCAGGGCGCGGCGCGGCTCGATCCGGTGCGCTTTCATCGGCTCGACGCGCTCGAACGGCGCGCGGCCGCACTCGACGGCGACGCGCGCGCGTTGCTCGACGCGCGGCTCGCGGCGCTGGCCGACGAATACGCGCAGCTCGTCGCCCGCACACCGGCGCCGGCCGGCCCGGATGCGCCGCAAGCGCATGCCGCGCCCGCGCATGCCTCGTCGCGCGGCGCGCTGGCCGGACTCGTCGAGCGGCTCGCGCGCGACGCGCAGGCGGACCGGCGCGGCATCGATCCCGAACTCGTCGACTATTTCCGCGCGACCTGGGCGAAGGTCCGCACCGAACAGCAGTACCGGCAATCGCTCGACCAGGTCCCGCGCAATGCGGGGCCGCTCAATTCGAACAGTCTCGTGCACCGCTCGCTGTCGACGATGCGCGAGCTGTCGCCCGCGTATCTGCAGCAGTTCCTCTCGTATGTCGACGCGCTCGCGTGTCTCGAGGATCTCGTCGGCGCCGGCGCGCAGCCCGACAAGGACGCGGCGCGCACGAAGACGACCAAGCCCGCTAAGCCGGCGAAGAAGGGTACGCGTACGCGCGCGCGCTAGCGCCGCGACGGCTGCGCTAACGGCATCGCATTGCCGCTGCCCTGCGCGCCGCATACGGCATTCGTCATCGCGGTCGCGCGCGCCAGTTCGTCGAGCGTCCATCCACGACCGAGCAACAGCCGCCGCGTGTGCAGCGCATCGTGCACGTGCGTCGCAACGGCTTCGCCGAGATAGCGCAGCGCGCGGCCTTCGACGTCGACGAAGCCGTGCCGGTACTCGTGCGCGAGCGCGTTCCACAGCTGCGCCGCGCCGACCGACTGCCGCGCGCCGCTGATCAAGCACTGCCCCGCGTCGAGCGCCCATCGATAGAGCGCGGTCGCGAGCCCGCGGCGCTGCATCGATGCGCGCAGCCGCGTATGCGGCGCGCGCAGATGGCGATCGGCGCGACGCGGGATTTCCGGCAGCCGGTTGAACACCGTGTAGCCGGCCAGTTCGCGCGCGGCCGGATTTTCCACATAAAGAAAGTATTCGCCGTCCGCTTCGCGGTGGCGCACGATCAGGCCCGAGTCGCCGAGCGCGACGGCCGGCAGGCCGTGCAAGCGGTGGCCGCGCTCGTGCACGCGCGCGTAGAGTGCGTCGAGTTCATCGTCGATGTCGTGCTGGGCATGCTGTACGTCGATGCGCATGGCAAAAGGCGCCCGTCCCGGGCGTATCGAGAAGGTGGTTCATCGCAATAGGGAAAATGGAATGGAAGCGGCCCCCGTGCTCGACGCGCGAGCCGGGGCCGCGAATCAGCTGGGGATGTGCTGGAAACCGGCGGCGATCGCGACGAGGCCCGCGATGCAGAGTCCGAACAGGATCACGATTTTGTGGATCACGCCTCTCTCCTCAAGAACGCGCGGCGCGCAACGGCGGTGCCGCGGAGACGGTGACGACGGGCGACGCCCGTGCGGCCATCGTACGTAGCGATGGTCGGTGTGCGCGCATCGGTTGCGCGCGGACGGTCAGCACCATACGCGACGCACCCGGCGCGGGCAACCGGATCGACGGAGAAAGGCGACGAAAACGGCGCAAACGCGCGGTTTCGCGACGATCGGTCGCAACCGCGTACGCCGGGAAGCGGTGTCGTGCTCGAACGAATGGGCGGGCGTCGGCGCGCGATCGCCCCGACGCGCCGACGCCCGCGCCCGCGTGCGTCAGGCCGGCTGCCGCGCGCCGAATGCTTGCCTGATCCGCGCGAACAGCCCGTGCTGCGCGATCCACTCGGCGTACGCGCGATAGTCGGGGTCGCGCATCAGATGACGTTCCTCGGTCTTCGCGCGCACGTAGTAGATGAGATTCACCGCGACGAGCCCCGCGCAGTGCATCAGCCCGACCTGCCAGCCGAGCGGCTCGACGAACGGCACCGACACCATCCAGTACGACAGGTTCTTCGTGATGTAGGCCGGATGCTTCGTGAACCGGTACGGGCCCGACGTGATGATGCCGCGGTTCGTCAGGTTCGAGAAGCGCAGTCCGAACGAGATCGTCGACAGCGCGTACGTCAGCAGCAGCAGGATGATCACGGTGCCCCAGATCACGCGCAGCGTCGGCGCGGACAGCAGCCAGTTGTCCCAGAACAGCGAGCCTTCGTAGCGGATGTAGTTGTTCGAGATCAGCGACCAGAATGGCTGGTAGCAGATCAGCGCGGCGACCCAGCCGAGCGTCGTCGGCTCGACGGTGCGCACGTGGCTGTCGAGAATGCGGAACGTGCACAGATAGCCGACCGTGCCGAACATCAGGTCCATCGTGAACGACAGGTCGTAGAGGAAGACGAACGTCGCGAGCGTCATCGGCGCGTGCAGCGCATTCGCGAGCGACGCGCTCAGATGATCGGCGTCCTTCGACAGATAGACGGTCATCAGCGGCAGGAAGAACGCCTTCACGCCCCAGCCGGCGAGCATTTCGCGCACGGGCTGCCAGTTCGCGGGCTTTTCGCGGCGAAACAGGAAGCGGCCCCACAGCAGGTAGGCATCGTCGGTTTCGCGCTGATGGCGATCCATCCACGCGAAGTAGAACGGCGCAGCGACGATCACGTACGGCGCGAGCGAGCGCAGCAGCGACCAGAACGGCAGATAGAACGCGCCGTGATACTCGGGCAGCAGCCAGTAGATGGCGCCGATGCCGGCGTAGATCGACGCGAGCGCGCCGAGCCGCGTCGCGACGCGCGCGATGCCGAGCGGCCGCACGGCCTGGCGCGACAGCCCTGCGCTCGGGCGCAGATAGACGCGCGAGATCAGCAATTCGTACAGTGCGATCGTGCCGATGATCGACAGGCTCGCGACGACCGCGCGCGTCGCCGCGTCGAGATCGGGACGGTCGCGCGTGATCCAGAGCGCGAAGAGGCCCGCCGCGATGCCGAGCAGGCCGGCGCGGAACGGGGTGGCGGAACGGGGCGGGCGGTCCTGGACCGCAGCGATGCCGTCGAGCGTGGAATTCATGATCGGATCCTCGTCAGGATGGGGGGCCGGCGTCCCCGCGAGGCGGGTGACGCCGGTCGTCGGCCGGGCTTTGGAATGATGTGTGCCCGGCCATTGGCCTTTGGTTCTAGTGCGTACCGCGTTACTTCTTCGTGCCGCCCAGCAGACCGCCGAGCAGGTTCGTCACCGGCGACAGCAGGTTGCCTGTGCCGCCTGCAGCCGCTCCGCCGTTCGAACTGCCGCTCAGCCCGGCCGACACGGTGCCGCCGCCGGACGGCGTCGTCGCCGCGCCGCCGGCGCCGCCGGTCGCACCGGCGCCCGCACCGCCGCCGACGCCGGCCGTGGGCGGCGTCAGCGTGCCGGTCAGGACGCCGCCGACCGCGCCGGTCAGGCCGCCGCCCGGCGTCGTGATCGTGCCCGTCAGGCTCGCGCCGAGCGGTGTCAGCGTGTTGACGAGGTTCGTCACGGGCGCAAGCAGGCCGCCGACACCGGCGCCGCTGGTGCCGCCGGTGCCGCTCGTGCCGCTCGTTCCACCGGTGCCGCTCGAGCCGCCGATGCCGCCGAGCGTGCCGGTCACCGTGCCGAGCAGGCCCGTGATCGGGCCGAGCGGGCCGCCGCTCGTGCCGCTGGTACCGCTGGTGCCGCTCGTTCCACCGGTGCCGCTCGAACCGATGCCGCCGAGCGTGCCGGTCACCGTACCGAGCAGCCCCGTGATCGGGCTGAGCGGGCCGCCGCTCGTGCCACTGGTACCGCTGGTGCCGCTCGTTCCGCCGGTGCCGCTCGAACCGATGCCGCCGAGCGTGCCCGTCAACGAGCCGAGCAGCCCCGTGATCGGGCCGAGCGGGCCGCCGCTCGTGCCGCTGGTCCCGCCGGTGCCGCTCGATCCGCTGGAACTGCCGCCGCCGAGGCCGCCCGTCAGCGAACCGAGCAGGCCCGTGAGCGGTGCGAGCGGGTTCGTGCCGCTGGTGCCGCTGCTCGAGCTGCCGCCGTACACGAGGCCGCCGACCGACGTCACCGTGGCGCCGAGCTGACCGACGCTGCCGCCGAGGCCCTGGCCGACCGGGTAGTCGGTCGCGCCGCCGATCTTCGTGCCGGCGAGGCCGAGGCCGCCGCCGAGCGTGCTCAGCAGGCCGTTCAGCGGTGCACCGAGCAGCGTCGCGCTGCCGAGCGTCTGCGTGACGCCGGGCTTGTCGACGCCGCCGGTCAGCGTGTTCGTGATCGGATTGATCACCTTGCCGAGCTGCGTCTCGAGCTGCTGGACCGGCGTGCTGTTCAGCGCGGTGTTGAGGTCCGAGGCGGTCGAGTTCACGGCGGTGCCGACCGTGTTCGCGAGGTCGCCGACGAGCGTCGTGACCGGCGACAGCGGCGACAGCGGGCCCGCGCCCAGGCTCTTCACCGCGTTGCCGAGGTTGTTGACCGCGCCGCCGGTGCCGGTGAGCAGGCCGGTGGTCGACGTGAGCGTCGGGCCGAGCGGGTTCGCCGACACGCCGATCGAGCCGAGGCCGGCCGCGATCCCGTTGCCGACCGACTGCACGCCGTTGCCGAGGCTCGTGACGGCATTGCCGACGCTGGTCGCGGTCGTGGGGTTCGTGCCGGGGACCGTGACGCCGCCGATCTGTGCGCCGCCGTTCGCGACGACGGTGCCGAGCGACGTGACGAGATTGCCGGATTTCTGCAGGACGTTGCCGAGCGGGGTGACGCCGGTGCCGGAGGTGCCCGAGGTGCCCGAAGTACCGGAGGTACCGGAGGTGCCGGACGTGCCCGAAGTACCGGAGGTGCCCGAGGTGCCGGACGTGCCCGAGGTGCCTGAAGTGCCTGAAGTGCCTGAAGTGCCTGAAGTGCCGGAGGTGCCCGAAGTACCGGAGGTACCCGAAGTACCGGAGGTACCGGACGTACCCGAAGTGCCCGAAGTGCCCGAAGTGCCCGAAGTGCCCGAAGTGCCCGAAGTGCCCGAA
>NZ_JBQYLP010000035.1:0-26783 GCF_052683555.1 Burkholderia sp. BC1 | reverse complement strand
GTGCCAGACGTACCGGAGGTGCCAGACGTACCCGAAGTACCGGACGTACCCGAGGTGCCAGACGTACCGGAGGTGCCGGACGTGCCAGACGTACCGGAGGTGCCGGACGTGCCCGAAGTACCGGACGTACCCGAGGTGCCGGACGTACCCGAGGTACCGGACGTACCGGAGGTGCCGGACGTGCCGGACGTGCCGGAGGTGCCAGACGTACCCGAGGTACCGGACGTACCCGAAGTGCCGGACGTGCCGGACGTGCCGGAAGTGCCGGAAGTGCCGGAAGTGCCGGAAGTGCCCGAGGTGCCCGAGGTGCCCGAGGTGCCCGACGTGCCCGACGTGCCCGAAGTACCGGAAGTGCCCGAGGTGCCAGACGTACCCGAAGTACCCGAAGTGCCGGACGTACCCGAAGTGCCGGACGTACCGGAGGTACCAGACGTACCCGAAGTCCCGGAAGTCCCCGACGTCGCCCCCGACGTCCCTGAACTACCGCCCCCCGACGTCCCCGAGCTACCGCCACCCGAAGTCCCCGACGTCCCGCCGCCGCCCGACGTTCCCGACGTGCTCGGCTTGACGGTCGGCGGCGTGGTCGGCCCGTCGACGGAGCCGCAGCCGTACAGCGCGAGAAGCGACGACACAGCCAGCGCGACCGTCGTCTTGTTGAAGTAATGGTGCATGTTGGCCTCGACATTGGAAGTTGTCCGAAGCCCTTATCTGCAAATTTCGCGCCATGCCAACTTCGGCGATCAGACCGGTCGTTTCGTTGCGGAAACCGGGAGTTTCGATGCGATTTAAACGCCGTAGCGCCGATTTCCCGAACGGCCGCCGCCCGACTGCTCCGCGCGTCGCCGTGATGTTCCCGTAAGCTGCCGTAACGCGGCGCGCGATGTTACGTAGCATCGCGCGACGTAACGGCCGTCACCGAGCGCCACGTCTTTGACGAAACGCGCGCGCGCCGCGAACATGACGCGGGCCCATCCGGCTGCGGGCCCCGATCGAAGCGGCCGCGACCCGAGACAGGATACGGACATGAGCGAACAGGACAGGGAGCGCGGCAAGGCGCGTCGGACCGAGGTGATGGGCGAGCCGTTCGTCGAGCGCGCGATGCGCGATCTCGACGGCTTTTCGCGGCCGCTGCAGGACTGGCTGAACGAGCACGCATGGGGCAGCACGTGGCAGCGCGGCGGGATCGACCTGAAGACGCGCAGCCTCTGCACGTGCGCGATGCTGGCGGCGCTCGGCCGCAGCACCGAACTGAAGGGGCACGTGCGCGGCGCGCTGAACAACGGCGCGACGCTCGTCGAAATCCGCGAGGTGCTGCTGCACAGCGCGCTGTATGCGGGCGCGCCGGCCGCGGTCGAGGCGTTCCGCAGCGCGCGCGAGGTGATCGCCGAACTCGGTCTCGAATTGCCGGACGACGCCAGCTGATTCGACCACGGCTTCGACGGCCGCCCGTCGCGTAACGCCGCGGCGCGCGTCGGCCGCGAGTCACCATCGCGAACCGAGGATCGAGGCAATCGGACGCGGTCCGATGCAGGCCGACGCAGGCCGACGCAAACCGACAAGGCCGCGCGCCGCGCCCTCTGTCCGCGCCGCTCAGTACACCGGGCAGTACACCGCTCAGTGCGCCGCGCGCGCCGCCGCCGCCTCCGGCGCGGCGGCCACCTCGAGCAGCCAGTCCGCGGTCGCCTCCGGCATCGTCACCGGCAGCATGTGCCCGCCCTCGACGACCTTCAGCCGCACGCGCGCCGATTTCTTCGCGAGCGCGTCGCCGTGGGCGCGCCAGTCGAGGATCCGGTCCTCGCGCCCATACAGCACGTCGACCGGCACCTCCAGTTCCGCGTAGCGGCTTTCCATCGCGGGCAGATCGTCGGGCGCGCACAGCAGGTCGGTCGCCGTCGCATAGAAGCTGGCCGGCCGCAGCCCGAGCAGGCCGCCGCCCTTGACCGCGAAGTCGCGCGGCACGTCCTCGGGCGCGAACACGAGGCGCACGGCCTGGCGGCCGGTCAGGATCGTCATCGGGATCGCGAAGGTCCACGACACGAAGCGGCGCACGAGCGGCGACGGCAGCACGAGCGGCCGGAACGGCGCGGGCGGCTCGGACTGCGGATGCGACAGCGGCGCGATCAGCGCGAGCCGGCTCACGCGCTCCGGATGATTCAGCCCGACCGCGAGCGCGATCGCGCCGCCGAGCGAATGGCCGACGAGCACGGGCCGGTCGAGCCGCAGCGCGTCGATGAACGCGGCGATCGTGCGCGCCTGCGCGAACACGTTCGCCTGCGATCCGGCGCCGCGGGTCGAGCGGCCGGCGCCCGGCCGGTCGACGAGGATCACGCGGTGATGCTGCGCGAGCCGCGCGAGCGGCAGATAGGCGAAGTTGCGCAGCTGGCCGGCGAGCCCGTGCACGAACACGATCGGCGTGCCGCTGCCGTATTCGACATAGTGGATGCGGTCGCCGCCGACCTCGACGACGCGCCCTTCGGGCGGAAACGCGCGCGTCACGCGGCGCGCGACGTAGCCGGAAAACAGCGCGAGCGCGGCGAGCACCGCGACGATGCCGAGCAGGATGTTCAGGATCAGATGGAGCGTCGGGCTCATGGCGGCCTCAGCGGGTTTCGAGTACGGGTTCGGTCGCCGGCGTCGCCGCCGGGCCGGCTGTCGCGCGGCGTTCGAAATGCATCGCCGAGTCGGCGAGGCCGCTGAACTTCAGCGATGCGAGATCGAGCACGTAGTTCTGGTGAAACTTCCACGGCTTGCGGTGGCCCTGCTTCGGCAGGATGCCGGCCGCACGCTGGATATAGCCGGAGCTCAGGTTCACGGCCGGCACGTCGCCGAGATCGCCGGGCGCGAGGCGCGGCACGCAGGTATCGTACCCGTGCGCGCGCATGTGGTTCAGCAGCCGGCACACGTAGCGCGCGATCAGTTCGGCCTTCAGCGTCCACGACGCGTTCGTATAGCCGAACGACGACGCGAGGTTCGGCACGTCGCTGTACATCATCCCTTTATAGGACACGGTCTGCGGCAGGTCGACCGCGCGGCCGTCGACCGTCACGCGCGCGCCGCCGAGCATCTTCACCTTCAGGCCTGTCGCGGTGACGATCACGTCGGCGTCGAGCTGCGCGCCGCTTTTCAGTTTCAGCCCGGTCGGCGTGAAGCGCTCGATCTCGTCGGTGACGATCGACGCGCGGCCCGCGCGGATCGCCTTGAACAGATCGCCGTTCGGCACGAGGCAGAGGCGCTGGTCCCACGGGTTGTAGCGCGGCGTCAGATGCTTCGCGACGTCGAAGTCGGGGCCGAGCTGCCGGCTCGCCGCGCGGATGATGAACTGCTTCGTGCGCTCGGGCTTGCGGCGCGACACGTTGTAGAGATACATCGTCAGCAGCACGTTCTTCACGCGCACGAGCCGGTGCGCGAGCCGCGACGGCAGCACGCGGCGCAGCGCATTCGCGATCTTGTCGCGCGCCGGCAGCGACACGATGTAGGTCGGCGAGCGCTGCAGCATCGTCACGTGCTGCGCGTCGGCCGCCATCGACGGCACGAGCGTGACGGCCGTCGCGCCGCTGCCGATCACGACGACGCGCCGGTTCGCGTACGACAGATCCTTCGGCCAGTGCTGCGGATGCACGATGCGGCCCTCGTACGTATCCATCGCGGGCCAGTCGGGCAGGTAGCCCGCATCGTAGTCGTAGTAGCCGCTGCACATATAGAGGAAGCGGCACGTGTAGACGAGCGTGTCGGTCGCGCCGTCGCGCGTGCGCTCGACGCGCACCGTCCAGCGTGCCCGGTTCGAATCCCAGTCGGCCGCGACGACCTTCTGCCCGTAGCGGATCAGCTTGTCGATCCCGTACGTGCGCGCGGTGTCGCGGATGTAGTCGAGGATCGTCTGGCCGTCGGAAATCGCCTTGTCGCTGTGCCACGGGCGGAAGCTGTAGCCGAGCGTGAACATGTCCGAATCCGAGCGCACGCCCGGATAGCGGAACAGGTCCCACGTGCCGCCGATCGCGTCGCGCGCCTCGACGATCGCGACGCTCGCATGCGGGCAGCGCTTGTTCAGGTGATAGGCCGCGCCGATACCGGACAGGCCGGCACCGACGATCAGCACGTCGAGGTCGCGGCTGTCGCCGCAGGCGGGCGGCGCGGCGCGCCGGTCGGTCGTCGTCGAGGTCATGCGGTGTCCTTGATCGCGGTGGAGGCGTGCGCGGCCGGCGTGGCCGTGCGTGCGAGATTGCGCGCGCGGGCGCGGCGCACGTGGCGCAGCACGAGCCGCTGATAGCCGGCGCCGAGCAGGCGCGCGAGCGTGTCGAGGCGGCGCGCATCGGCGCCGACCAGCACGCGGCGCGCGTTGCGCTCGACGCCGGCGAGGATCTGGCGGGCGGCGTCGTCGGCGGTCGTCGCATTGATCAGGCGATTCGCCTGACGGCGATGGGTCGCTTCGTCCTGGCCGGTGAGCGCGCGAATGCTGGTGTCGACGCGGCTCGCATCGACGATGTTCGTCGCGACGCCGCCCGGATGTACGCAGGTCGCGCTGACGGGCGCGCCGTCGAGTTCGAGCTCCATCCGCAGCGCTTCGGTGAAGCCGCGCACGGCGAACTTCGTCGCGTTATACGCGCTTTGCGTCGGCATCGCGATGAGCCCGAACAGGCTCGACGTGTTGACCACGTGCCCGTCGCCGGACGCGCGCAGATGCGGGAGGAACGCCTGCGTGCCGTGCACGACGCCCCAGAAGTTGATGCCGACGATCCATTCGAGATCGGCGAGGCTCGCCGTCTCGGCGCTCGCGGCCAGCGACACGCCCGCGTTGTTGAAGATCAGGTTCACCTTGCCGTGTTCGGCGCGGACGAAATCGGCCCACGCGAACACGGCGTCGCGGTCGGCGACGTCGACGCGCCGCGTGCTCGTCCGCACGCCGTGCTTCGCGCACGCGGCCGCCGTGCCGGCGAGCACGACGTCGTTGACGTCGGCGAGCGCCACCTCGCAGCCGCGCCGCGCGAGCTCGACCGCCAGGCTGCGGCCCATCCCCGAACCGGCGCCCGTGATTGCGGCGACCTTGCCGGAAAACCCCTTCATCCGTCGTCCTCCCGTTCCGCTACCGTCGTGCCGGCGGCGTGTCTATTGTGGTGTTGGTCGTCACCACTTTAGTTTTCGGGTGTCCTGATGTCAAATAGCGAAATGGAGAAAGCACTCGAAACGGAAAAGCGGGGCCGCGCGTATGGCGGCGTGGCGCCCGAGGTACGCGCGGCGGAGCGGCGCGACGCGCTGATCCGCGCGGCCACGCGCGTGTTCGGCACGGTCGGCTTTCGCAAGGCGACCGTGCGCGCGATCTGCCAGGAGGCGAAGCTGAACGACCGCTATTTCTATGCGGCGTTCGACAGTACCGAAGATCTGCTGCGCTGCACGTACCTGCATCACGCGCAGCAGTTGCACGACGCGGTCGCGCATGCGGTGGCCGAGCACGGCGGCGCGCTGCACGAGCGCATCGATGCGGGGCTCGCCGCGTTCTTCGGCTTCCTGCGCGATCCGTGCGCGGCGCGCGTGCTGCTGCTCGAAGTGATGGGCGTCAGCGCGGATACCGATGCAACGTACCAGCGGATGCTGATCGACTTCGGCAAGCTGATCATGGCGATCGGCTCGGCGCGCGAGCCGCAGACCGTCGCCGAACGCATCGAGCAGCGGCTGATCGGGCTCGCGCTCGTCGGCGCGATGACGAACGTCGGCGCGGCCTGGCTGCTGACCGGCTATCGCGATCCCGAAGCGCAGATGGTCGCGAGTTGCAGGAAGGTGCTGCTGGGCACGTTGCGGGAAGCGGGCGGCGCGGACAAGTCGCCGATCTGAACGAGACCGGCGCGCCGCGCGCAGCGCTTCAGCGCGCGCTGCGCCTGCGCGTCGCGGGGCGTGCGGACGGCGTGCGCGGCGTGGCGCCGATCGTCGCCTTCATCGCGTCGATGAATGCACGCACCTTCGGCGACGGCAGCCGCGTCGACGGATACACCGCGTGAATCCCGGCCGGCGCGGCGCGCCATGCGGGCAGCAGCCGCACGAGCGTGCCGGCCGCGACGTCGTCGGCGATCGAGAAATCCGTCAGCAGCCCGAAGCCGCCGCCCGCGAGTGCGATCGCGCGGCAGGCCGTGGCGGTGTTCGACACGACCGACGCGTTACAGCGCACCGAGGCCTTGCCGCCGCGTGCGCTTTCGAGTTCGAGCGTATGCGGGCGCGCAAGCGTCGACAGCATCACGAACGGCAGCGTCGCGAGCGCGGCCGGATCGCGCGGCAGCCCGTAGCGCGCGACGAACGCGGGGCTTGCCACCAGCCACTTCTCGTACGTGCCGAGCTGCACCGCGCGATAGTTCGAATCGGCGAGCCGGCCGATGCGGACGGCGACGTCGAGGTTCTCCGCGACGAGATCGACGACGCGGTCGTTCGCGATCAGCTCGACATCGAGCGACGGATGCGCATCGCGCAGCGCGACGGCCGCCGGCGCGACGACCTGCGCGCCGTAATCGACCGGCACGCTCACGCGCAGCGTGCCGCGCAGCGGCCCGGCGTCCGACGACACGGCGTCGAGTGCGGTTTCGGCGGCCTGCACGATGTCGCGGCACGCCTCGTAGAACGCGCGGCCCGCGTCGGTCACGCTGAGCCGCCGCGTCGTGCGCACGAGCAGGTTCGCGCCGACTTCCGATTCGAGACGCTGCATGTGCGTGCTGACCACCGTCTTCGCGAGGCCGAGCCGTTCGGCCGCGGCCGTCAGCGACCCCGCTTCGACGACCGCAACGAACACCGCCAGCCGGTTCAGGTTCACGTCGCGCAGATCGGCCATCGTCGATTGTCCTATGGAAGCGGATAATGTTTCCGCGATTATCCGCCTTCTGGCGAACGGCGGCGAGCGGTACGCTGAGGCCGTTCGTCGCCGCGTCCGGCGACGCGTGAATCCGGAGTTCTTACATGCCTGCTGCTGCCCAGCCCGTATCGCCGATCCGCGTCTATTCGTTTCCGCTGTCGGGGCACGCGCATCGCGTCCGGCTGTTCCTGTCGCTGCTCGGTCTGCCGTTCGAGACCGTCGACGTCGATCTCGCGGCCGGCGCGCAGCGCACACCGGCGTTCCTCGCGCTGAATCCGCTCGGCCAGGTGCCGGTGATCGACGACAACGGCACCGTGCTCGCCGATTCGAACGCGATCCTCGTCTATCTCGCGAAGCGCTACGGCGACGCGCACTGGCTGCCCGACGATCCGCTCGGCGCGGCGGCCGTGCAGCGCTGGCTGTCGTTCGCGGCCGGCCCGATTGCGACGGGGCCGGCCGCCGCGCGCCTCGTCACCGTGTTCGGTGCGGCGCTCGACCACGACGCCGCGAAGCGCACGGCCGCGAAACTGTTGACCGCGATCGACGGCGAGCTTGCCGACAAGCCGTTCGCGATCGGCGCGCAGCCGACGATCGCCGACATCGCCGCGTACACGTACATCGCGCATGCGCCGGAAGGCGGCGTGTCGCTCGATCCGTATCCGCACGTGCGCGCGTGGCTCGCGCGGATCGAGGCGCTGCCGCGCTTTATCGCGATGGAGTCGACGCGCGCGGGCCTGCTGGCTGACGCCGCGTCCGGGAGCACGACGTGAACGCGCCGACCGCTGCCGCGATACCGGGCTGGGAACTGCCGGGCTCGCCGTTTCATGCGGGCGAGCGCGCGGTGCAGCATCGCGCGGGCGTCACCGACGCCGCCGATGCGATCGGGCTGCGCGGTATCCGCCGCTTCATGCCCGATCAGCACCGCACGTTCTTTGCGCAGCTGCCGTTCTTCGTGGTCGGCGGCGTCGATGCGGACGGCCAGCCGTGGGCGACGCTGCGCGTCGGCGAGCCGGGCTTCGTGTCGTCGCCCGACGCGCGCACGCTGACGATCGCGGGCGGCACGCTGCCGGACGATCCGCTGGCCGGTACGTGGCGCGCCGGCGCGCTGCTCGGCGGACTCGGCATCGAGTTCGCGACGCGGCGGCGCAATCGCGTGAACGGCGTCGTGCAGGCGGTGGACGGCGACGCGCTGACGATCGCGGTCGAGCAGAGTTTCGGCAACTGCGCGAAGTACATCCAGGCGCGCACGCCGACCGCCGCGCCGCACGACGCGCACGCGCGGCCCGCGACGCAGCGGTCCGACCGTCTCGGCGACGACGATCGCGCGCTGCTCGCGCAAACCGATACGTTCTTCGTTGCGAGTGCGAACGCGTCGGCCGAGGCGGGCGTCGCGCGCGGCGCGGACGTGTCGCATCGCGGCGGCATGCCGGGCTTCGTGCGCGTCGAAGATGCGCGGACGCTGGCGACGCCCGATTTCAGCGGCAACCGGCTGTTCAATACGCTCGGCAACCTGCAGCACGACCCGCGTGCCGGGCTGCTGTTCGTCGACTTCGAGCGCGGCGATCTGCTGTACGTGGCCGCGCGTGCCGAGATCGTCTGGGACGGGCCGCTCGTCGCGTCGTTCGACGGCGCGCAACGCGTCGTGCGTTTTCATGTGACGGACGTGCGGCGGACTGCGGCCGTGCTGCCGTTTCGCTGGTCGCCGGTCGAGCGCGCGCCGCAGTTCAAGTAATGCGCTTTGTACGCTGCGGCATGCGGCCGCAGCGCGCGTGCTGCGCAAAAATCGCGCGCAACTGCTTCTTTTTCCGCAGGCCTGTCGGACCGACGATAGCGTCAACCGATAGACGAAAGGAGCACCCCCATGAAGCTGTTCAGCATGATCCGCCTCGTTCTGTGGAGTTTCTTCGGCGTACGCAACAGCAAGGCGCACGCGTCCGATCTCGCGAACGTAAACTTCACGCTGCTGCCGTTCGTCGCGATCGTGCTCGCGCTGCTCGTCGGCGCGGCGATTTACGGCGTCGTGCACCTGGTCGTCGATCCGACCGTGACAACGCAGGGGTTCTGAGCGCGGCGCGCGATCACGCCGCCCGCCGCGCCAGCCGCGCCCGCTGGCGCTCGTGCTCGATCGTCAGCCGTCCGTTCTCCACCCGCCGCCGCCTATTTCCCGGCCGCGCGCCGCGCGCGCGGTAAAATGCGCGCCACGCCGCGATGCCGCGCGCGATGCTCATGCCGCCGTTGCGCAAACGGCGCTTCTGCCCGCATCGCTCGCCCATCGCGGCATCGAAGCGTCCCCCGCATGCCCGACCGCGCGATTGCGCCGGCCGCCGCCCGTCCGACGAACGGATCGACGGCGGCGCCGGCGTTGCGCGTCGCGCGCATCCGATGTCCGATCCCGCGTTTTCCCGACCGAGCGGCGCGTACGCGTGCGCATCGTCCGGCTCGTCCCGCGAACGGCGCACGGATGCGCAGCTCGGCGGGGCGCGCCGTGCAGCTTCGTAACGTGTTTCGACAGGATCGAATGGCGAGTGCGCCATCCATGACCATGACGGTAAGCAAAACAACCGCGCGGCGTACGCCACGGCGCCGCGCGAATGCGGGCCTCTGCGCCGGCGTCGGCATCACGCTTTTCGCGGCGCAGGCCGTCGCGGCACCGGGCGACGCGCCCGCATCGAGCGCCGAAGCGCCGCCCGCAGCGGCCGCCACGGCGGCGCCCGATGCGACGCTGCCGGCGATCACGGTCAGCGGCGCACGCGGCCAACCCTATCGCGCGCGCGAAGCGTCGGTCGCCGGTTTCGACGACGCGCCGCTGCTCGACACGCCCGCGTCGGTCAACGTCGTCACGCGCGCGCAGCTCGACGATCAGCAGGCGAAGCGCTTGAGCGACGTCGTGCGCAACGACGCGTCGGTCGTCAACGACTACGCGCCGGTCGGCTACTACGAAGGCTTTGCGATCCGCGGCTTTCCGGTCGACCTGGCGAGCGCGATCCGGATCGACGGGCTGACGGTGTCCGGCGAGCAGAACGTGCCGCTCGAGAACAAGGAACGCGTCGAGATCCTGAAAGGGCTGGCCGGCATCGACAGCGGCGTCGTCGCGCCGGGCGGCGTGATCAACTTCGTGACGAAGCGCTCCGCGAACGTCGCGAGCGTGACCGCGGGCGTCGACAGCCGCGGCTCGACATCGGCGGCCGTGGACGTCGGCCGGCGCTTCGGGCCCGACAACCAGTTCGGCTTCCGCGTGAACGCCGCGAAGGAAAACATGCACTCGTATATCGACGGCACGAACGGACGCCGCACGTTCGGTTCGATCGCCGCCGACTGGGACATCAGCCCGCGTGCGAGCCTGCAGCTGAACGCCGAATTCCAGCAGTGGATCCAGCGTTCCGCACCCGGCTATCAGCTGCTCGGCGGCACCGTCGTACCGTCGGTTCATACGACGTCGAAGGCGCTCGGCACGCAGCCGTGGGCGAAGCCCGTCACGACCGATGCGCTGAACCTGAACGCGCGCTTCGACTATCAGTTCAACGACGACTGGAAAGCGTATATCGCCGCCGGCCGCAGCCGCACGATGATCGACGACAACAGCGCGTTCGCATACGGCTGCTACTACGCGGCGAGCTGCGCGGCCGGCACGACGTCGCCGTTCTTCTTCGGCGCGAACGGCGACTACGACGTGTACGACTTCCGCAGCCCCGGCGAATATCGCCGCAACGACGACGTGCGCGCGGTGACGACGGGCAAGTTCGCGACCGGGCCGCTGCGGCACGAGCTGACGCTTGGCGTAAGCGTGCAGCGTCGCGTCGTGCACATGGCCGAGGCCGTGTACGAAAACGTGGGCAGCGAAAACATCTATGGGCCGGACATGACGTTCCCGCCATCGCCCGAAGCGCCGGGCCCGTCGTATCCGCAGCTCGACGCATGGCAGTACGCACTGTTCGGGCTCGACCGCATCAGCATCGGCGAACACTGGCAGGTGCTCGCGGGCGGCAAGGAAGTGCTGTTGCGTCAACGCAGCTGGGACAGCATCGACGGCCCGGCCACGCGCACCGATCGTTCGGTGTTCCTGCCGCAAGTCGCGCTCGTCTACAAGCCGGTCAGTGCGTTGTCGCTCTATGCGTCGTACAGCAAGGCGCTGTCGCTCGGCGATCAGGCGCCCGTGCGCGCGACCAACGCGTATGCGTTCCTGCCGCCCGTCGAATCGCATCAGGTCGAAGTCGGCGCGAAGTACGACTGGCTCGACCGGCTGAGCCTGACGGCCGCGCTGTTCACGATCAGCAAGCCGTTCCAGTTCGCCGATCCCGATGCGTCGGGCAGCAGCTACACGTTCGTGCAGCGCGGCACGCAGCGGCATCAGGGGATCGAGCTCGGCGCGGCCGGGCGGCTCACCGAGCGCCTGTCGCTGACCGCGAGCGTCGCGGCGATTCGCGCCCGCGCGTACGATTCGGGCAGCGCCGCGTACGAGGGGCATCAGATCATCAACGTGCCGGCGCTGCGCGCGTCGCTGTATGCCGACTACGCGGTGCCCGGCGTCGCCGGGCTCGACGTGCTCGGCGGCGTCGAGTACAGCGCGAGCCGCAACGCGAACGAAGAAGGCACCGCGCGCGTGCCGTCGTGGTTCGTGTTCAATCTCGGCGCGCGCTATACGACGAAGATCGCCGGCCATCGCACGGTGCTGCGCGTGTCGGTGGACAATCTGTTCAACAAGTTCTACTGGCGCGACGCCGGCGAGCAGCAGGGCGACGCGTATCTGTTCCCCGGCGCGCCGCGCACCGCGCGCGTGTCGTTGACCTATGATTTCTGATCGCCGCGCAGCGGCTACCCAGGAGCCCATACGATGTCCTCCCTCGAAATCGCCGGCGTGATCGTCAGCGCGCTCGCGATCTGGCTGACCGCGAAGCGGCGGATGCTGTGCTGGCCGGTCGGGCTCGCGTCGGTCGCGCTGTACGGCTGGATCTTCTTCGACGCGAAGCTGTATTCCGACATGCTGCTGCAAGGCGCGTTCGCGGTGCTGCAGGTATACGGCTGGCGCCGCTGGCTCGCGCAGCGTACGCTCGAGGCGAGCGGCCACGCAGCGCCGGCCGGCGACGTCGCGCCCGTCACCGGCGTGCGGCCGCGGCAAATGCTGCCCGACCTGATCGCGGCCGTGATCGGCAGCGCGCTGCTCGGCGGCATGATGGCGCGCTGGACCGACGCGGCGCTGCCGTTCGTCGATGCGTCGCTCACTGCGTTCAGCCTCGTCGCGCAATACTGGACCGCGCGGCGCTATATCGCGTCGTGGGGGCTGTGGATCGTCGTGAACGTCGTGTACGTCGGGATGTTCGTGTTCAAGGCGCTGTATCTGACGGCCGGGCTCTATGCGCTGTTCATCGCGCTCGCCGTCATCGGCTGGCGCGACTGGAGCCGCACCGCCGATGCGCTGCGCGCCGACGCGCGCGCGGCGCACTGATTCCACGCGATTCAATTACGGAGCGACGTCGTTCATGTCATTTCCTCTCGAGCCGGACGGTCCCGCCGCACGCGACGTCGCACCGCCGCAGTTCGGCGTCGACGGCGAACAGGCCGAGCGCGACTGGCCGCTGATCACGCACGACGAAGTCGCGGCCGTGCTCGCGCGGATCGATGGCGCGGGCGTGCCCGCGCGCCTGACCTGGCACAGTCCGCGGCCGTTCTCGGCGGCGGTGCTGGTGCGCACGGACGACGAGCGCGCGCTGTTCGTCAAGCGTCACCATGCAAGCCTGCGCGACGTCGAAGGGCTCGCCGAAGAGCACCGCTTCATCGCGCATCTGCGCGCACACGGCTGCCCGGTGCCCGACGTGCTCGCCGGCCGCGACGGCGCGACCGCATTTGCGTTCGGCGACTGGACGTACGAAGTGCACGTCGTCGCGCCCGGGGTCGATGCGTATCGCGGCGTGATGTCGTGGAAGCCGTTCGCGCATCCCTCGCATGCGTATGCGGCCGGCCGCGCACTCGCGCAACTGCATCGCGCGTCGGCCGGCTACGATGCGCCGGCGCGACCGATTCGCACGCTGCTGTCGAGTTTTCGCGTGCTGTCGAGCGCCGATCTGGCCGGCGCGCTCGAACGCTGGGTCGAGGCGCAGCCGCTGCTCGTGCGCGCGCTCGGCACGCGCAACTGGCGCGCGGACGTCGCCGCGACGATCGGGCCGTATCACGCGCGCGTCGTGCCGCTGTTGCCCGCGCTGGCGCCGTTATGGACGCACGGCGACTGGCATGCGTCGAATCTGCTGTGGACCGATGCGGCGCCCGGCGCGCAGGTGTGCACCGTGCTCGATTTCGGGTTGTCGGACCGCACGTGCGCGGTGATGGACGTCGCGCTCGCGATCGAGCGCAACATGATCGACTGGCTCGCGCCGGCCGATGCACGGCGCGTCGAGTACGAGCAGATCGATGCGCTGCTCGACGGCTACGAGTCGCTCGACCCGCTCGGCGACGACGCCTATGCGGCGCTCGTCGCGCTGCTGCCGATCGTGCATACGGAATTCGCGCTGTCGGAAGTCGCGTATTTCGGCTGCATCGTGAACGCGCCGGACATCGTCGACGTCGCGTACGACGGCTATCTGCTCGGTCACGCGCGATGGTTCGGCGGCCGCGACGGCCGGCAACTGCTCGACTGGCTCGAGCAGCGCCGGCGCAGCAAACGCGGCCGCGCGTGACGCATGCCGGCCGCGGCGCGTCTCGTGCCCGGCGGCCCGATCAGACCTGCGCGAGCGCCTGATCGAGATCGGCGATCAGATCGTCGATATGCTCGATGCCGATCGACAGCCGCACCGTTTCTTCCTTCACGCCGGCCTTCGCGAGTTCGGCCGGCGACAGCTGCCGATGCGTGGTCGACGCCGGATGCGTCGCAAGCGATTTCGTGTCGCCGATGTTGACGAGTCGCGTGAACAGCTTCAGCGCATCCTGGAACTTCGCACCGCCTGCGCGGCCGCCTTTCACGCCGAACGTCAGCAGGCCCGGCGCACGTCCCGACAGATAGCGCGCGACGAGCGCGTGATCGGGATGGTCGGGCAGCCCCGCATAGTTGACCCACTCGACGCGTTCGTGACGCGCGAGATGCTGCGCGATCTTCAGCGCGTTGTCGCTGATGCGCTCGATGCGCAGCGCGAGCGTCTCGATCCCTTGCAGAATCTGGAACGCGTTGAACGGCGAGATCGCGGCGCCCATGTTGCGCAGCGGCACGACGCGCGCGCGGCCGATATAGGCGGCCGGCCCGAACGCTTCCGTATAGACGACGCCGTGATAGCTGACGTCCGGTTCGTTGAGGCGCTTGAAGCGGTCCGCATGGTCGGCCCACGGCAACCTGCCCGAATCGACGATCGCGCCGCCGAGGCTCGTGCCGTGACCGCCGAGATACTTCGTCAGCGAATGCACGACGATGTCCGCGCCGTGCTCGAACGGGCGCAGCAGGTACGGCGACGGCACCGTGTTGTCGACGATGAGCGGAATGCCGTGGCGATGCGCGATGTCGGCGAGCGCCGCGATGTCGGTGATGTTGCCGAGCGGGTTGCCGACCGATTCCGCGAAGATCGCCTTCGTGTGCGCGTCGATCAGCGGTGCGAACGATGCGGGGTCGCGCGGATCGGCGAAGCGCGTCGTAATGCCGTATTGCGGCAGCGTATGCGCGAACAGGTTGTAGGTGCCGCCGTAGAGCGAACTGGCCGCGACGATGTTGTCGCCCGCTTCCGCGATCGTCTGGATCGCATACGTGACGGCTGCCTGACCCGACGCCAGCGCGAGCGCGCCGACGCCGCCCTCGAGCGCGGCGAGCCGCTGTTCGAGCACGTCGGTCGTCGGGTTCATGATGCGCGTATAGATGTTGCCCTGGACTTTCAGGTCGAACAGGTCGGCGCCGTGCTGCGTGTCGTCGAACGCATACGCGACCGTCTGGTAGATCGGTACCGCGACGGCGCGCGTCGTCGGATCGGGGCGGTAGCCGCCATGGACGGCGAGCGTTTCGAGCCGCCACTTCGAAGAGGCCTGATCGGTCATGCGTGCTCCGTCTGTTGTTGTGATGATCGGGCGATTATAGGAGCGCAGCGCGCGCGAAGCTTAGAACGAATGGTGCGTTGCTTATCGGCGCAGCGCGCATAGAATGCATTTTTCCGCAGACGAAAGGTGTGCGATGGATCAGGATCAGTGGAACCGTGTGGACGCGTATTTCTCGGCGACGCTCGTGCCGTCCGACGACGTGCTCGATGCCGCGCTGGCGGCGAGCGAGGCGGCCGGGCTGCCGGCGATCAACGTCGCGCCGAATCAGGGCAAGCTGCTGCAACTGCTCGCGACGATCCGCGGCGCGCGGCGCATTCTCGAGGTCGGCACGCTCGGCGGCTATAGCACGATCTGGCTGGCGCGCGCGTTGCCGCCCGGCGGCCGGCTCGTGACGCTCGAGCTCAATCCGGCGCACGCGGCGATCGCGACGCAGAACATCGCGCGCGCGGGCTTCGCGGATGTCGTGTCGGTCGTCGTCGGCAGCGCGAAGGACAGTCTCGCGCGGCTCATTGCCGAGGGCGAGGCGCCGTTCGATTTCATCTTCATCGACGCGGACAAGGACAACAACCGCGCTTATCTCGATGCGGCGCTGAAGTTGTCGCGGCCGGGCACGGTGATCGTCGTGGACAACGTCGTGCGGCGCGGGCGCGTGGCGGATCCGGACAATCGCGATCCGGATGTCGTCGGCGTGCGCGAAGGGTTCGCGCGCATCGTCGCCGAGCCGAAGCTGACGACGACGGCCGTGCAGACGGTCGGGCAGAAGGGGTGGGACGGGTTTTCGATTTCGATTGTGGGGGAGTGACGCGATCACAGCGTGCCGGCCCGGCGCGCATCGCGCGGCCGTTCACACGCGACAAATCGCGATGATCTCCACACTCGTCGCGTCGTCGAACGGCGCGCCTTGCCAATCGCCGTACCACTCGACCGTCGAGAAGCCGGCAGCCGCCACGCGCGCCTGCAGTTCGCGCTGCGCGATGAACCGCAATCGGCTCGCATGCGTGACGCGCGTGTCATCGCGCAGGAAACGGTAGTGCGTATCGAACGAGACGATCGGCCCTTCGACCGCATGCGACACGTGCTGCAGCTCGACCGCGCCGAACGCCGGCGAATCGACGCGGCGCGCCGACTGTTGCGGTGTCCACGCGCGCCAGGGTTCGAGGCGCGGGTTGCGCGTTTCGAACAGGAAGCGCCCGCCAGATGTGAGGACGCGGCGCACGCCGTGCAGCGTCGAGTCGATCGCGTCGTCGCTCAGCAGGCACTGAAACGCGTGCCCCGTCATCACGGCCGCATCGAACGGCGCGCCGGGCGGCAGGTCGCGCAGGTCGCACGCGATCCAGCGCACCGCGCCGGCGCCCGGCTGGCGTCGCGCGTAGTCGATCATCGCGGGCGCCGGATCGATCGCGACCACGTCGTGCCCGGCCGCCGCGAGCCGGCGGGCAAACGTGCCGGTCCCGCAGCCGACGTCGAGGATACGCTGCGGTGCGGCGCCGATGCGCGCCGCGTAGAACATGAAATCGTGATCGCCCGCGTTGAACAGGTCGTAGACCGCGACGAGACGCGCATCCGTGTACAGCGTTTCATCGGCGGGCGCGACGCCCGTGCGGCGCGTCACCGCTGCTGCACCGCGACGCGCAGACCGAGCGCGATGAAGATCGAGCCGATGATCTTGCCCTGCCAGCGCGTGAGCCACGTGAGCCGCTTCACGATGCGGCCGAGCGGACGGATCGAGCACGCGATCAGCGTCGTGTAGAGCGAACTGAGCACGACGAAGATCAGCCCGAGCACCGCGAACTGTACGAACGTCGAGCCGCGTTCCGGATGCACGAACTGCGGCATGAACGCGAGAAAGAACAGCGCCGTCTTCGGGTTCAGTACTTCGGCGGGAATCGCCTGCAGATACGCCTTCAGCGGCGTGACGGGCGACACCTGTGGCAGCGACGGATCGGACGGCTTGTCGAGCAGCGCGCGCACGCCGAGATAGATCAGATACGCGGCGCCGACCCATTTGACGACGTTGAACGCCAGCGCGGAGGTCATCAGCAGCGCGGACAGCCCGACCGCCGCGAACAACGTATGCACGAAGTCGCCGCTCGCGACGCCGAGGCCGGTCATGATGCCGGTGCGGCGGCCGCCCTGCACGGTTCGGCTCAGCACGAGCAGCACTGCGGGACCGGGAATCAGGAACAGACCGAGGACGACGGCGGTGAAGGTGGTCAGCGTGGTCAGGTCGAACATGGCGGCTCCGGGAGGGTGGTGCAGCGGCGGTAGTCTGCCGCATTGTATGCGCTTTGATGCGCACTTGCTGACGAGGGCGCGGCGGGGCTGCGTTGCCGCCTTTCTGGTATAAGCACGGAGAGCCGGCGCACTGCGGCGCCGGGCTTTCTCCATCGCTGACCGTTCCATGCACAAGCTTTCACATGGCGCCGGCGCCGATCCGGCGGTGAGCCTCACCCATTCCGCGACGCCACGCCCGCTCGTGCTGTTCGGCGGCTCGGTCGTCGAGCCCGAATGGCGGCTCGAGCGGCACAGTCATCGGCACGCGCAGCTGCTCTATACGCTAAGCGGCGTCATCTATTGCGAGATCGACGGCGGCGTATGGAGTGCGCCGCCGCAATGCACGGTGTGGATTCCGGGCGACGTCCCGCATGCCGCGCGCGGCTCGGCCGGCGCGACGTTTTACGCGGTGCTGGTCGAGCCGGACGCCGCGCTCGCGCTGCCGACGCGCTGCTGCACGCTCGGCGTCTCGCCGCTGCTGCGCGAACTGCTGCTGAAGGCAGCGAGCTTTCCCAATCTGTACGACGTCGACGGTCCGCAAGGCCGCCTGATGGCGACGCTGCTCGACGAACTGGTCGCGGCGCCCGACGAGGATCTGTACCTGCCGATGCCCGCCGATCGCCGGCTGCGCAAACTGGTCGATCATCTGCTCGACGAGCCGGCCGACAAGTCGCCGCTCGCCGAACTCGCGCGGCGGGCCGGCATCAGCGAGCGCAGCCTCACGCGGCTCGCCGCGAAGGAACTCGGGATGAGCCTCGGCGACTGGCGCCGGCGGCTGCATGTCGCGCTGTCGCTGCAGATGCTGACGACCGGCCGTCGCGTGCACCAGGTCGCGATCGACCTCGGCTACGAAAGCGCGAGCAGCTTCGTAACGATGTTCCGCAAGGCAACGGGCAAACCGCCGACTCAGTATCTGTCCGACCGGCAGCGCTGAGCAGGCGCGCGCCGCGCGCAATTTGGCCGGATTGAGCAAGCGCTTGGCCGGCGCGAAAAATGACGCGATCTGTGTCGCTCCATAAAATGAGAATCGTTCTCATTTGGAGGCCAACATGCAGATCACCACGACTGAATTCCCGTTTGTCTGGTTGCGATATACGTCTTTGTCGTCGGGCGACCCCGCGTCGCTGTTTGCCGAACTCGACGCATTGCTCGCGCGTCGCGAACGCTTCGTGTTCCTGACCGACGACGCGCCCACCGGCGATGGTGGCGCCGAGGATCACGAACTGCGCAAGCAGCTCGCGAAATGGACGAAGGCCAACCGTGCGCAGTCGCGTGCGTGGGTTCCCGCGATGATCGCAATCGAGCCCGACGCGCAGCGGCGCGCGGCGCTCGACGCGTTTTCCGGTGCGTTCGAGAAGGTCTGGGGCTATCCGCTGCAGGCGGCCGCAAACCGCGACGATGCGCTCGCGCTGGCGCGGCGGCTGCTCGCCGAGCCCGTGCGCGATGCCGGTACGATGAACGGCTGAGCGGCTGCGCGGCCGCGTGGACACGTCGTGACGTGCTCGCGCGGTTTCCTTCGACACGCATCGGCGGCGCGTGCGAGCACGTCGCCGATGCGGCAACCAGGCAGGGTATCCCGGTGGACAATCCGATTCGCGCGATGCGCATCTTTGCGCGCATCGTCGAGATGAACAGCTTTACGCGCGCGGCGCTGTCGCTCGGCATATCGCGCGCGACCGCGACGCGCACCGTGCAGGAGTTGGAAGCGGCGCTCGGCATGCCGCTGCTCGTGCGCACGACGCGCGCGCTGCGGACGACGCCGGAGGGCGACGCGTACTACCGGCGCTGTCTGCGGATCACGGCGGACGTCGACGAACTCGAGGCGAGCATCCGTCGCGCCGCGCGGCATCCGAGCGGGCCGCTGCGCGTCGGCCTACCGGCCGCGGTGGCCAGTGCGATCGTGCTGCCGGCGCTCGGCACATTTCATGCACGGCATCCCGATCTCGTGTTGATGCTCGGCGTGTCGGTGCGTGCGGCCGATATGGTCGGCGATGCGGTCGACTGCAGCGTCCGCCTCGGCGAGCTGCCCGATTCGTCATTTGTCGCGCGTCCGCTCGGCGCGCTCGAACGCGTGACCTGCGCCAGTCCCGCGTATCTCGATCGTTGCGGCGTGCCGCGCACGCTCGGCGATCTCGACAGGCATCGCGCGGTCGGCAGCACGTCGGGATCCGGGCAACGCGCAGCCGAATGCGACTTCATGGTCGACGGCGCGGTGCGCAAGATCAGGGTCGACGTCATCGTCGGCGTCGACGACGAGCACGCGTACCTGGCATGCGGCGTACACGGACTCGGGCTGATTCAGCCGCCGCGTGCGGTCGCGCAGCCGTTGATCGATGCGGGGCTGCTGCGGGAGGTGTTGCCGCAGTGGCGGCCGGCGGCGGTGCCCGTATCGGCCGTGTATGTGAAGCGTCCGCATGTGTCGCCCGGCGTGCGCGCATTCGTCGACTGGATCGCGGAGCGGTTCGAGGCCGCTGCGCGGGAGCGGGCGGCGGGCGTGATCGGGTGGGAGGCGAGATGGCGCGCGCCGGAGCGGATCGATATGCCGGTTGAGGGGGTGTCGGCCGCGATCGCGTGAGGGTCGTGCAATCGCCCGGCAACGTGGCCGCAGACATGCGCGGTGCGCGGGCGTTGCGCGGCAGCGTGTCGTGCTATGTGGCGGCCGTGACGCGTCGTGCGATGTCGTCCGCGCATGGCGCCGACTGCTGCGGCGTCCGCGCGCCGTGGTTCGAGGCGCGTGCTGCTTGTTTCGCACAGGAAGCGGCGGCCCAGCGCAAGCACGCGGCACGCGCCGCGCAGCATGGCGTCGATCGCGTCGTCGGTCAGCAGTTACCGGAACGGGGGTGCCATCATCACGGCCGCATCGAACGGTGCGTCGCGCGGCTGGTGCAGCGGTGCGATTCCGCGCATTGCATTCGGTTCGACGCGACGCTGCCGAAGTGTGCCCGCGCCCCGCCCGCGCAAGCGAACCTTGCACCACGCGGGCCATGCTGTCGTCAGCCGCCCAGCTCTGCCGCGAGAAAATCGACGAACGCGCGAATCCGCGTCGACATCTGGTGGCGCTGGGCATACACCGCATAGATGTCCGCGCTCGGCGTTTCGTAGTCCTGCAGCACGACGACGAGGCGCCCGTCGGCCAGATAGTCGCGGATGTCCCACTCGGCACGCATCAGGATACCGTGCCCGTCGAGTGCCCACTTCACTGCGATTTCGCCGTCGTTCGTTGTCAGATTGCCGTTGATTCGCACGGCTTCGGTATGACGGGCCGCGCCGCGGCCCGTCGTCAGCCGCCAGATTCCGTAGTTTTCGTCGCCTTGCCGGATGCCGATGCAGTTGTGCCGCGTCAGTTCATGCGGCGTGCCCGGTGTGCCGTGCCGCGCGAGATACGCGGGCGCCGCGCACAGCAGCCGGCTGTTCGGCGCAAGCCGTCGCGCGACGACACGCGTGTCGGGCGGCTCGCCGAAGCGGATGCAGACGTCGAACGCGTCGTCGGTGAGCGGCGGCGGCATCACCGATAGTTGCAGTTGCACCGACACCTCCGGATAGCGCGCGACGAAACGTGAGATCGCCGGACCGACATGGCTGCGCCCGAAGCCTAGCGTCGCGTTCACGCGCAGCAACCCCTTCGGCCGCTGCTTCGCGCTGCCGAGCAGTTCGCCGAGCTCGTCCATCTGATCGAGGATGCGGCGCGCGTAGTCGAGATACACGTCGCCTTCGGGCGTCAGCATCATGCGACGCGTCGTCCGGTTGACGAGCGTGACGCCCGCGCGCCGCTCCATCTGCGTGAGCCGCTTGCTGACGGCCGCCGCCGTCAGTCCGAGTTCGCGCGCGGCCGCACTGAGGCTGCCCGACGCGGCCAGCGTCGAGAAGAAGGCGAGATCGGCCGGCTGCACGGTGTCCGTCATGACGCGATTCGTGAACGGAAGTTAAAGATGCTTTGAGTCTAGCACCGGTTCCTGCACTGCCGGTTCGGTAAAGTGGCCGCACGCTCACGATCAAATCGAGGTATTCGCATGAAGACGTACCGTATCGCGACCATTCCCGGCGACGGCATCGGGAAGGAAGTCGTGCCGGCCGGCAAGCAGGTGCTCGAGGCGCTGGCCCGCGGCAGCGACCGCTTTGCGTTCGAGTTCGAGGATTTCGACTGGGGCGCGGACTACTACCGCCGGCACGGCGCGATGATGCCGGCCGACGGGCTCGACGCGCTGCGCGGCAAGGACGCGATCCTGTTCGGCTCGGCCGGCGACCCGGACGTGCCCGACCACGTGACGCTGTGGGGGCTGCGGCTGAAGATTTGCCAGGGCTTCGATCAGTACGCGAATGTGCGGCCGACGCGCATCCTGCCCGGCATCGATGCACCGCTGAAACGCTGCGGCCCGGACGACCTCAACTGGGTGATCGTGCGCGAGAACTCGGAAGGCGAGTACGCGGGTGTCGGCGGCCGCGTGCATCAGGGCCATCCGATCGAGGCCGCGACCGACGTGTCGATCCTCACGCGTGTCGGCGTCGAGCGAATCATGCGCTTTGCGTTCCGGCTTGCGCAATCGCGTCCGCGCAAGCTGCTGACGGTCATCACGAAGAGCAACGCGCAGCGTCACGCGATGGTGATGTGGGACGAGATCGCGAAGCAGGTCGCGCAGGAGTTTCCGGACGTGACGTGGGACAAGGAACTCGTCGATGCGGCGACGGCGCGGATGGTCAATCGTCCGGCCTCGCTCGACACGATCGTCGCGACGAACCTGCATGCGGACATCCTCAGCGATCTCGCGGCCGCGCTCGCCGGCAGCCTCGGCATCGCGCCGACCGGCAACATCGATCCCGAACGCCGCTATCCGTCGATGTTCGAGCCGATCCACGGCTCCGCGTTCGACATCATGGGCAAGGGGCTCGCGAATCCGGTCGGCACGTTCTGGTCGGTCGTGATGCTGCTCGAGCATCTCGGCGAGACCGAAGCGGCCGCGCGCGTGATGCGCGCGATCGAAGCCGTGACGGCCGATCCGTCGCTGCATACGCGCGACCTCGGCGGCCATGCGACGACCGCGCAGGTGACGGCGGCTGTCTGCGAGCACGTCGTGCACGCGGCCGTGACGGCCTGACGGCGGGCGTCCCTGCGGGCTCCCCTACCGGCGTCCCGTTTCACGCCAATCGACTCGATCTGCCCACGACTCGCGCAACCGACGCGAGCGGGGCGCCGATCCGCACCGCGGATCGGCCGGCATTCCTATCACAGAGCACGGCTCGACCTCGAAGGAGGAGACACATGCAAGCGGATCCGGAAACCCGCGTCGCGCGGAAACTGATGTGGCGCATCATTCCGTTCGTGATGCTGCTGTATTTCGTCAGCTTTCTCGATCGCGTCAACGTCGGCTTCGCCGCGATGACGATGAACAAGGCGATCGGCCTGTCGCCCACTGCGTTCGGGCTCGGCGGCGGCCTGTTCTTCATCGGCTACTTCCTGTTCGAGGTGCCGTCGAACCTGATTCTTCACCGGGTCGGCGCGCGGATCTGGATCGCGCGCGTGATGATCACGTGGGGCATCGTGTCGGCCGTGTCCGCGTTCGCGGTCGGACCGACGAGCTTCTACGTACTGCGCTTCCTGCTCGGCGTGGCGGAGGCCGGCTTTTTCCCCGGCATCATCCTGTACCTGAGCCTGTGGTTTCCGGCGCGGCAGCGCGCGGTGGCCGCCGCTTGGTTCATGGCGGCCGCGCCGATCTCGACTGCGATCGGCTCGCCGCTATCCGGCGCCATCATGCAGATGCCGCCGATGTTCGGCCTCGCGGACTGGCAGATGCTGTACATCGTCGAGGCATTGCCGGCGATCGTGCTCGGCTTCGTCGTGCTGAAGTGCCTGACCGATACGCCGTCGAAGGCCGCGTGGCTTCAGTCGGACGAACGCGACTGGCTGATCGCGAAGCTGAAGTCCGAAGCCGATGCGCGGCACGGGCGCAGCGGCCATACGGCCGGCGCGTGGCAGGCGCTGCGCGACCCGCGCGTGCTCGCGCTCGCGCTGATCTACTTCGGCACGTCGGCGGGGCTCTATACGCTCGGCTTGTGGGCGCCGCTGATGGTGAAGCAGTTCGGCTTCAGCGCGCTGCAGACAGGCCTGCTGACCGGCATTCCGAGCGTCGCGGCGGTCGTCGCGATGATCGTGTGGGCGCGTCATTCGGACCGCACCGGCGAGCGCACCTGGCACGTCGTGATTCCCTGCGTGCTCGCGTGCATCGGCTTCGTGTTCGCCGGCGAAGCGAGCACTGCACTGCTGACGGTGCTCGCGCTGGTCGTCGTCAACGTCGGGATCAGCGCCGCGAAGGCGCCGCTGTGGGCGATGCCGAGCGCGTTCCTGTCGGGCGCCGGTGCGGCCGCGGGGATCGCGATGATCAACTCGATCGGCAATCTCGGCGGCTTCGTCGGCCCGTTCGCGATCGGCTGGCTGAAGCAGGCGACGGGCGGCTATGCGGCGGGGCTCTACGTGGTGGCGGCGACGCTCGCGGTATCGGCGATCGTCACGCTGATGCTGAGTCGCAAGGGTGCGCGCGAGCAGGTCGCGTCACGCGTGCAGCACCATCACTGAATGCGGCGGGCGATGTCGGCTGCGCATGCGGCGGCCGATGCGGTCGACGTGTCGATGAAGCAGTCGCTGAACGCGCGCGACGCATAGCCTTCGCGGTACATCTCGACGATGCGCTGCCGTTCCCATTCCGTCAGCATGCGCGTGCCGCGGTCGGATGCCGCGATCACCTGCGGCGGGGCAAGTGTTGCGTTCCTATGCCAGTGCCAGTGCGCATGCCGCAGCAATAGTGATTGAGTCATGGGAAAGTAGCGTGGTGGCCGAAGGGCTGATGACTACAATTGATGCGGTGATTGGCGTTGCAGGGACGATCAGCATTGCGTCTGCAGCTTCGCAAGAGTCAGGGTTTTATCGTGAGCCGCGTTCGTGTCGGGGCGACGACCGACAACAGATCCGAAGCGAAAACGCCAGCCGGTTTGCCAAGAAGCGACTCTGCGTCGGTATATGGATGAAAGAGCGGATATGTTGTGGTGAACGACCGTACCGGCGAAGTCGTGCAGGTAAGTGGTAAGAACGATCCCGGTTGGATTCCCGACAGTCGAATCAAGTGGAAATGAGGCACGATGAAATTTGATCTTCAACGGCGTTACGAATCAGCGGACGATTTCTTCGCGCTGGAAGGAAGTGTTGTGATGAAATTGTCAGCCGGCGCGGCAATTGAGATTTGCGAACGTGCAGCCGAGCAAGGTTTGGTTGTGTCTCGCGTGGAAGGCGGGATTTGGCATTTTCCTGGGTTCGAAGCCAGACTTGATTGCATTTGGGATGGAGCTGATCCGCCCGTTGATTCCACTGCAGCAAACCAGAACAATCTTGCTGCGGCGGACTTCATTCGCGCAGAGAGCAATGTGCACGATGTGTTCGTGGTTACCGCATCGCGTATGACGGGCTGGTGACTTTACACAAACTTCCATATAGTACCGGTCGCAGCGCCCCAGGGTTCAAATCGTACGCCCATGCTCACCACAGGCATGGAGAAGTGAAATGTCAGTTAACGACACGAATGTTGTCGACGACATCGGAACCGTCCCCGACAAAAATTTGGTGGTCTTGTCGGCGGCGATTGCCGGATTCACTTCGAGTGCCGCCAGCCTGTTTGTCGGTACGGGCAAGATTGCGCTCAGCAGTGCTTTTGAAGCGGCGGCCGTTGCTGCGTTCACGGCCGGTTTGAAGAACGGCATTTCTGCGGGCTTGCACACGGCGATCGAAGGCGGCAGCTTTGGTTCTGCCCTCAAGAGCGGGCTAGTCAGCGACTTGGCCGCAGCGGGGGCGTTCGCCATTGGAGACCAGGCGAATCCTCTGACGCTGACGAACACCGTTGGACACATGACGCTGGGCTGTGTCGCGAGCGCAGTCAGCGGCCCTGGATGCGGTGGTGGGGCGATTGGCGGGGCCACGAGTGCGGTGCTATCGCCGTGGCGCGGCCGGACCTCTACAAAGTGCCGTGACTCAAGGGGGGAGCGGAAAGTGACGATGTCTTACGACAGCCAAGCGCAGGCACGACGAAAATTGCTGAAACGAGCAGTGATCGCTTATTCAGGGGCGGTTGGCATCGTTGCGGTTGCGGTAGTGATTTCGTTGACGAATGGTGCGGGCTGGCGAGCAGCTCTTGCCGGAATGCCGCTCTATGTGACCGTATTCGGTGGGGTCACCTATCATCTGATCAAAGAATGGCGTGTACTCAAGCGAGAGCATTTGCGAGATCGGGAATGATAAGATTTTTAAAATATTGAAATTTCCCCGTTCGGGAAGATCGACGTACGCGAATGATCGCGCAGGTGACAATCGAACTTTTAAAATTTGGAAGCGAGAAGAATGAGAAGAGTGCTCCCATTTATGATTTGTTTTGTTTTATGTGCATGCGCCACGTCATACGAATATGGACTTACCTCGGCCAAGCAGTTGAGTGAGGTGGGAATATCCGTCGACGCGAATACTCAAGCGCGGAGAGACCTGTTCGTGGGGCGATGATACGACCGCCAAAATGCACGAGATGGTAATCAAACGATGTCGTTGATGGACATCAAACATGGTGGAGTGTATTTCTATTCATGGCGAATCCTTGAAAAGGATGGCCGGCAAAGATTCTCTGACGAGAAAGGGAGATGGAGAGGATTTATCCTCGTCAAGGTAGTGCATAAATATTCCGATGCTGTCGCCAAAGCGCGTCTAGGCGAAAAACTGGGATAACGCACTGTATTTAGGCGGCGGCCGCTGGCGAAGCCGCGCCGCGTTTAGGGTTGCGGGCGGTGCGAACGCGGGTTGCGTCGGATGCTGGATACGGTGCAATTGGCCGGGCCGTGTCGGCGATGACAGCGAACGGCATCGCGACCGCAGTGACGGGTGGACAGGGCGTTTCCGATCAAGTGCAGTTTGCTGCGATCGTGACGGCAACCTCGTTGCTGGGTGGCGCAGCGGCGGGCCTGCTGGGCCAGAACGCGTTGGCCGCGATGAATCAGTTGATTAAAGTTGGCGGCTGGGACCTGAAATTTTCACCGCCACGGCAGCCTGGACAGCTTCCAGCTCTAATCCACGCTTTAAGTAATATCGAAACATGGAAATCAAGATCGAAAAACCGTTCCGTCTGTACCTTGATGTTGTTGAGGCAGACGAACATGTGCCTTCGATGAAAATGCAGGTGATAATCGACGTGCAGCAGTTTGGGCACAGACTGGAATATCACGCAAACGTATGGTTCGACTGCGCTGTCTGGGACGCGTTTGTTGATGTTCTAAACAGTATTGGTAAAGGGGAAGCTAAACTTGTGGATATGGGAGGCCACTTTACTTTGTGGCTTGGAGAGGTTTCCGGAAAGTCGGTGATTTCGTGGGAATTGAAAAAAGCGGATGTAACGGGGGCCGTTACCACCGCTGCGTTTCGATCACCGATCGACGAAGATACCTTGGCACACATGAAAGAACAGTTTATGCAGTTTGATCGGTGGTGGTAGCTCGATAAAGCGCTTGCGTGCGAAATTGGACTGCTGAGTCGATTGAGTCACCAATATCGCGCCCGTCCAAGGTGCAATTGCAGGGGCGTGTCGGTGATCGCGGCGAGCCGACAGGGAGGTATCCGGAATTTCGTGTGTGAGGCGGGTTGAGATTCAGATTCCAA
>NZ_JBQYLP010000034.1:0-66938 GCF_052683555.1 Burkholderia sp. BC1 | reverse complement strand
CAGACTGATCACGTTCGCCGAAACGATTGATCACCATCGCCGAAATCCGCAATATGGATACAGCTTTCGGTGGAGACTGGGCCACCGGGCAGGCCACAACCTTGTCGCTGTGCGACGTTGTGTCCCCTTCTAGGATGAACGAAAAACCTATCGCGCATACCCTTCCCGCCTTTTGTAGGAAGAATATGGCATGACTCTCTTTGAGGGAGTATCCTGTCCGCGAAAATAGGTCCAGCGATGGCACGAGACGGTCTGCGCAGTGAGCGGAACGACGGTCAATCGACGACTTTGGACTGTCTGGATTTTTATCGGGTGAAGACGGCGTCGATTGAGGCGGCTGGTATGGAGGCTCAATGCTAAAACGGAGACTGCGGTGAGCGATAATAGTGATGATCGGGTCATTAAGGCTGTTGGTGCTTTGGGAACACTGGAGCGGGCTACAGAGTTTCAAACGTTCCTTCTTTTGGCGAATTTTGTTTTTGCATTGAATTTCTCGCTGAGTGTCGCGCATCAAAAGGGCTTGATGATTTTTTCGTGGGAGTATGCAAAGGAAAATATGCCGATAGGTCAGGCTCTAGTTTTCGTTATGGCGTTTGCGCTTTATATGTCATGTGTTGTGGGGATTCTTAGATATTTTGCTGATCAAATAGTTGGCCTTCCAGCTATAAAAATATCTTCATTTTTGCATGAACATTTTAGTGTGCGCGACACATCTCGCTATCGACGTCCGACTGATATGGTAAGGCCATATGATTTGCTTCGTGCGGCAAGGGCGGAGGGGAATGACGAGTACCTAGAGCAATATAAGGAATATGAAAATAAGAGGCGTGAAGGAGATGCGATGGCGTGGCGTGCTGCATCGCTATCTTTTGCCCTTCTTGTTTTGTTGGCGGTAGATGCTGCGTTGCCGAATCCGAACTCGCTGTCAATCGAAATCATTCATGGGTTAAATTCAGTGTATGGCCATTTGGGGGACTTTATCGCCATGCTCGTAATCGGAGTACTCTTGTTTTCGTGGCTCTATCGCTTCATCGAAAATGATTGGCCTGGCAAATGGATCATCAATCCTCGGTTGCATGAGAAACTGGAGGCGGAGGAACAGCGCCGTCGGGATGAGGAGCGAAGGGCTATGGAGCGCTGGCGCGTATAAAGCAGATATCGTCGATGGCGTTGGCCTTGGAAGCACGCGACTGATAAGCATGTCAACGGAGTGTCGACGCCATGGTTACCTATCGAGCACCCATAGTTGCTCGTTCGTTTTCAGGCGATTGTTTTATAAGACAAAGTTGCGCAATGTAGCCTGTCGGCAGGCATTTGTAATCATCAGGTGGCGGGTTCGAGTCCTGCAGCCGCACCAGTAAAGTCAAGGGGTTACGTGATGTTTGCGTAACCCCTTCGCGTTTCCGATAGGCCGCTCACGTTTCCAAACGATGAGACCGTGCTCGCAGACGCTCGTCCAAGATGACGGGCGCGCACGAATCGCCGTCGCGCGGAGGTCAAGCTGTCGGCCGGGCGGACGCGTGCCACAACGGCAAATCCGATAAAACCCACCCTGCCGTTTTCCCGTTATCCCGCGCTTAAGGTAATCGCTTTGTTGCCGCGATCCCCGTCGTGTTCGGGCACTATCCGGCGTAAACCTGATGCATATCGTCGGCCGCAATCGGATCGATGGCAAAACCGGCCGCGCGCAAACCGCCTCGTTGCTCCCCCGTTTTCATGTCACGGTCGCGTCACGATGCGCCCATAAGGTTGCTCCTTCCTGGCGCGGCCTCGCCCGCAATTCGGGTGCCAGTGGGTTGTCTTCCCGGGCTTTTTGGCCAGACAGAAAGGCTCCCGCAACATCCGTACATGCGTACCTGAATCCGCGGCGATACGTTCGCGCGTCAGGACGTGCGCAACCTTTGAGCGACAACGTGCCGGCGCCGCCAAAGGGCGTCCGGGATCTCGCTCCCCGGCACGCGCACCGTTTCGTGTTTTGCACCGTTCATTCAAAGACACGATCGACGCCGATTCATCCTGAATGAATCGCGAACGATCAGGAGACAACCGTCATGTTGAGTCCGCATGAATTTTCGATGCTGCTTCGCGTCGCCCGCGCGCCGGACAGCGTCGATCGATGCAACCCGGCTTTCACCGTTCTCGTCGAAAAGCGTCTGGTTGACGATACGCAAGCGCGCATGAGCGCGGTAGCGGCGCGCCCCGCATTGACACCGATCGGCCAGATGCTGCTCGCGCGCTTCGACGAGGCGGCTTGACGGGAGACGAAACGGAGGAGACCGGAACAGAAGAGCCCGGTACAGAACCGCAGAAACGCGTCACGCCGCCGCACCAGCGAACGGCGTGACGCAACGAAACCGCGGCGAAGCGCTTACTGCGCAACCGGCACCGTCACATCGCTGCCGAACCAGTGCATCGAGATCTTCTTCAGCGTGCCATCCTTACGCAGCGATTCCAGCGCATCGTTGATCGCCTTCTCGAACTTCGGATTGCCCTTGCGGAACGGGATCGCCATTTCCTGCTTGCCGCCGTTCAGCACCGCACCGGCACGCAACGGCAGATTCGACGTCTTGATCATATACGGCAGCATCAGCCGATCGTCGAGCGTCGCCTCGATCCGGCCCGCGGCCAGATCGCGCAGCTTCTCCGGCGCGCCCGGATAGGTCTGCACCTCGATGCCCGGCACGCTGCGCGCCATCTGATCGTAGTTCGTGCCCAGCGTCACGCCGAGCTTCTTGCCCTTGAAATCCTCGAGAGACTTGAAGTCGCGCTTGTCGTCCTTGCGCTGGATCAGCTGTGCAGCTGAATACGTGTACGGCTCGCTGAAGTCGAGCGCTTCCTTGCGCTGCGGCGTGATCGTCACCTGGTTCACGATCACGTCGAACTTGCCGGCCTGCAGGCCCGCGATGATGCCACTCCATTCGGTCGGGATGAACTGCGTCTTCACGCCGAGCTTGCCGGCCACGGCATTGGCGACGTCGACGTCGAAGCCCTCGAGCTGCCCCGACGTGCCGCGCGAGTTGAACGGCGGATACGTGCCTTCGAGGCCGACGCGCAGCACGCCGGCCTTCTTCACGGAGTCGAGCAGGTCTTCGGCGTGGGCGGCGACAGCCGTAAAGCCGAGGGCCGACGCGAGCAGCAGGCCGGACAGCAGGAACTTCGTACGTTTCATCGCGGATCTCCAGTGGTTCAGTGTGTGGTTGGGCGAGCCCGGGCAGCGGTCGCGGCCGGCCGCGGCCGGAATACGGCACGTCGACACTACTCGCAACTGGGCCGCGCCGAAAGTCGAATTGGCCCTGATTGCAATCGATTTCAACGGATAGCCGGCCGCTGGAGGCAATTGTGCAGTCCCGGCGAATACGGAATTGGCATAATCACGCCTCGCCGACACAAGCGCCGCCGCACGGGCACATCGTGCACTGTCGCAATCGCGCTTGCGCACCGGCTCCGTCCAGTTACTACCGCAACACTCATGTCGACCATCACCGCGACGACCGCGTCGCTGAAACACATTCTCGAGCGCCCAGGCGATTTCTCCGGCTGGCTGTGCCTGCCGTCGATGCCGTGGACGCTCGATACGGAGGGCGCATTCATTGAAGACGCGAACCTCACCGAAGACAGCACGCCGCCTGCCATCGCGCCGCACCCGGACTGGCGCGCGACGCTGAACAGCACGACGATCGAGGAGATCGTGATCAACGCGCACGACCAGGTCGACGAACCGAGCATCGCGCAGTTGTTCGACGCGTTCGTGTTCTACCTCGAGAACGACGAGTTCATCCTGCTCTGACGACGCACGCGTCGCGCGTCACAGTGAAAAAGGACCGCGGCGCGGTCCTTTTCATCAAGCATCGACGTTGGAACGAAGCGAACGCCTCAAGGCAACGAAATCGTCAAATTCGCCGACTCCGGCCCGACCTTGATCACCTGCGAATAAGGCGCCAACGCCTGCAGCGTCTTGCCCTTGAGATACGCATTGAGCCCGAGATACCCGAGCAGCGCGACGAGCGCGAACACCGCGCCGATCGCCCACACCGGTACTTCGCGCTTCAACCGATGCGCGATCCGATCCGGCAGCGGCCAATGCGGCGCGAACGGTGCACGCTTGCCTTTCATATGCGCGATCTCGTCGCCCAGCCGCGCGGTCAGATAAGCCAGCTTCTCCGGCCCTTCGAGCAGATACTTGCCCTGGAACCCGAGCAGCAGGCACATATGAAACACCTCGAGCGACTGCAGCCGCGCCGCGCCTTGCGCACGGCACTCCTCGAGATACTGGAAGAACTTCTCGCCCGCCAGCTGCTCGCCGAACAGCACGAGCTGCAGCGGCCGGCGCTCCCAGTCCGCGCGAATCTTGAACTGCGACGACAGCACCATCTCGTCGACGGCCGCGCAGTACGCGAACTTCGCGCCGTACACATCTTCGGCCGCGATATTGAGCTTCTTCGCGCCGCGCTCGAAATCCGACAGAAACTCCTGAATCCGCGTGCTGAACTCGCTCGCGCTCTCGGGCTCGCGCCCGTTCTTCAACAGAAACAGCATGAAAAAGCCGTCGTACAGCAGATCGAGCAGCGAACGGGCCTGAAACGCGGCGTCCGTCGACGACGGGGTATGCACGGGTGTCGGCGCGTTGTCGCCGAACAGGGAAGGCGCGTAGCTCATGATGTGACCGCGATCAGTTCGAATTTCAGGTCATTGATGCCAGTCGGCGCGTAGATCATCGCGGACTGGGCCTGCAGCATGCGCTCGTACAGCGCGCCGCGCGAATCGAGCGCGAAGTAGCACGCGCCCGGCCGCACCGGAATCGCGGGCGGCACCTGCGGCGTGTACGAGAGCCGTACGCCCGGCATTGCGGACAGCACGAGCTTGTCGACGTCGTCCGGTGCGCCGACCTTGAAGCGTGCAGGCACCGCATCGACGAGCTCGACGCTCGGCATGTCGGCGGATACGGCGAGATAGAACTCGGTCTTGTCGTCGATCTTTCCGGAGTCGAGCCGGCCGAGATGGAACGACGGCCGCACCTCGTCGAGCGTGATCGCGAAGTAGCGCGTCGAGATCACGGTGTCGAGCAGTTCGCGCAGCATCACGTCCAGACGCGCGAAGCCGGGGCCCGGATCGTCGTGGCGATAGACGGGCAGATCGGCGAGCGAATAGCCTTTCGAGAACGTCATCAGCTGTCCCGCGAGCCGCAGCAGCTCCTGGAACAACCGTTCGGGATGCAGCGCCGCATGCTGATGCAGGTGCGCGAGCGTCGCGAACGCGGCGTTCGCCGTGTGCAGCAGCCAGAACGACGCGATGTCGCCCGAGCGGAATTCGATGATGTTCTTCGACGGCTCGCGATGAAAACCGTACAGCGCATTGACCTTCGCTTGCAGCGCGTCGACGAGCTGGCGCAGCCGCTGATGCAAAATCGGCGACGCTTCGATGGCGAGGCACGGCGGCACGAAGCTGTCGTCGACCTCGAAGCCGGACGTCGCGGTGCGCCGCACGCGCACGAGCGGCACCGACAGCAGCTGGTCGCGCGGCTCGCTGTGCGCGATCAGCTTGACCTGCGTCTTCAGGAACGTGATGTCGGCTTCGGCTGCATCGGTGAAGTTGTCGGCGACGCTGGTCTGCTGGCTGACGAAGCGCGTCGTGAAGCCGGCGGCCGGATTGTCGCTGTAGTTGGTGCCGTTCTCGCGCAGCGGGTGCAGCGCCAGATAGAAGACGAATTCGTTGATGCCGTCGGGCAGCGTGTCGAGCGCGATCGGCGGCGGCAGATCGTCGCCCTGCGGCGCCGCGTACAGCGTGCCGTCGGGGAACACGAGCGCGAGTTCGGCGACGCGCAGCACGTTGCTGCCGAGCGCGTCATGGTCGATCCGCAACGTGCGCAGCCCCCAGTTGTACGGCTGGATCGCCTGGATCGATTCGAACAGGCGCGCCTCGTGGTACGCGTCCTGCCGCTGAAAATGTTGAGGCCGGAGGAACAGCCCTTCTCCCCACAGCACCTTGGCCGAATAACTCATGTCGAATCCGGTTAATGTCGCGTTGCGATGTAATCGATCTGTTCGTGCCCGAATTAAATCGCGATTTGTTAACTCTTGTTAATTGACATTCGCGCGTCACGTTTAACCGCAACTGACCGACGACAGCATATTCAGCGGTTGCGAAGGCGCGCCCTGTTGCGGTGCGATCACCGTGCCCCCGGTCACCGTCATTGCGCAATTATGCAGGCCGATGATTATGCCGGATTTCTCCGACTTCGCCGGGTCGAATGTCAGCTTCCATCGCTGCAGTGCAGGATCGCGGAACAGCGCGACGATGCCGAATGCCTGCGCTTCGCGCGACACTTTCTCGGTCGCCGTATAGCGCTGTCCCGGAATCAGCGTGATTTCGCGGACGTTGAGCAAATCGGCGCCGAGTGCGGCTTTTTCCTTGTTCGGATCGGTAAATGCGTCGAACGGCGCCTGCTGGAACGAAGTCGGGTCTTTCAGCGCGTAAAGCCGCACGACGAGCGCGAGCGGCTTGTTATCGGTCGCCGCATTCAGATTCGGCGCGGCGGCGAGCGTGAGGCCGATGTTGCGCGGCGGTTTTTGCGAGTCCGGCACCTCGGGCTTGCCGATGCCGGTGGCCGACATAACGGCGCTCGCGGCCGATCCGAGCAGCGGCGCGGCGGCGCATCCGGCCAGCAGCGCGCAGGCGATCAACGGCAATCCGTAGCGAATCATGGGCGATCTCATCGTATTTCCGGCGTGCCGCCTTTTGCTCCCTGTCAAAACTGCCGGGCATTTCGCGTATCTGCATCATGCGCGGCCGGTCCCTCGTTCAACTATTAAGCCAGCGTGCGTTCCGACAGAGCGGTTCGGCAATTTTTTCCGATGCCCCGGCGAGCCGCCGAAAGACAGTAAAACCGCGGCTTTCCGGCGGATTCGAACGGTGTCTCGAACCCGCCGGCCCCCGTGTTTCATCGGGGCAGCGCCCGGTTTTAAAAGGAATTAGCCTGCACGCGACGATTGAATTATGAAAAATTGATCGGTACTATACCCGCGCGCTTCTTGCAAAGCAAAAGAACGGATTCTCAACGATTTAAAACTCACGCGCCGGTGGATATAACGATGAAAGATCGTCTCTTCGCAAAGCTGTCTGGGGTAGTGCTCGCTTGCGGCGTGATTGCGGGCTGTGCAAGTCAGCCGACCACGCCGCCGACCGCCGAAGTATTCAACAAATCGCTGGCAGAAGCGGACGAAGTGGCCAAATCGGGCGATCAGGATCGCGCGCTCGGCCTCTATCAGGCGCTTGCCAAGTCGGACCCGACACGCGAAGAGCCGTGGTCGCGCATTGCGCAAATCCAGTTTGCCCAGAACCATTACGGCCAGGCGATCGTCGCCGCTCAGGAAGCGCTGCAGCGCGACTCGACCGATCGTCAGGCCAAGAGCGTGCTCGCGGTCGCGGGGCTGCGGATCGCCACGCAGTCGCTCGGCGAACTGCGTCAGGATGCGTCGCTGGCCGGTGACGCGAAGTCCGATGCGCAGGCGCTCGCGAAGCAGCTGCGCGAAACGCTCGGCGAGAACGCGCTGTTCCCGCCCGAGCAGAAGGTCCAGGCGCGCAAGGTTCGGCGCCCGATTCACCGTGCGAAGGCCGCGGCCGCAACGGCGACCGCCGACAGCGGCGCCGCGACGCAGCCCGCGCAGACGTCGAGCAGCAGTGCGCCGCAAAAGGGCGGCGATCCGTTCAGCGCGCTGCGTTGATCGGCGCATAACCACAACCAACCTGGGAGCCGTCGATGGCCAAGAAAGAGAGCATTCAGAAAAGCTTGCAGAAAATACGGCCGCCGCGCGTCCAGCTGACCTACGAGGTCGAGAAGGGCGATGCGATCGAGGTGAAGGAGCTGCCGTTCGTCGTCGGGGTCGTCGCGGATCTGGCCGGCCAGTCCGAAGTCGAGCAGCCGAAGCTGCGCGATCGCAAATTCGTCAACATCGATCGCGACAATTTCGACGACGTGATGAAGGCGATCGAGCCGCGCGCGGCGTTCCAGGTGGAAAACCGGCTGAGCCCCGAGGGCGGCAAGTTCGCGGTCGACCTGAAATTCCGTTCGCTGTCGGATTTCAATCCGGACGAAGTCGTCGAGCAGGTCGAGCCGCTGCGCCGCCTGCTCGAGGCGCGCTCGAAGCTCGCCGACCTGCGCAACAAGCTCGCCGGCAACGACAAGCTCGAAGATCTGCTGTCCGAGGTGCTGAAGAACACGCAGCAGCTGCAGGCGCTCGCGAAGGGCACGGGCGGCGACAAAGACGGCGAATGACGACGGAGTGTTGAGATGAACCAGCAAACGGCTCCGGCCCAAGCGAGCGGCGCGGAATACGCCGCCGGGACTTCGCTGCTCGACGAAATCGTCGAGAAGAGCAAGGTCGCGAAATCCGATTCCGAGCATGCGCGCGCCAAGGACCTGATCGGCGAACTCGTGCACCAGGTGCTCGACGGCACGGTGGTCGTGTCGGACAACCTGTCGGCGACGATCGACGCGCGCGTCGCGGAGCTCGATCGGCTGATCTCCGCGCAACTGTCCGCGGTGATGCACGCGCCGGAATTCCAGCGCCTCGAAAGCACTTGGCGCGGGCTCGACTATCTGGTCAAGGAAAGCAACACGGGCCAGACGATCAAGATCAAGGCGCTGCACGCACCAAAGCGCGAACTCGTGCGCGACTTCAAGGGCGCCAGCGAGTTCGACCAGAGCGCGCTGTTCAAGAAGGTTTACGAAGAAGAGTTCGGCACGTTCGGCGGCTCGCCGTTCGGCGCGCTGATCGGCGACTACGAGATCTCGCGCCAGCCCGAGGACATGTACTTCATCGAGCAGATGTCGCACGTCGCGGCGGCCGCGCACGCGCCGTTCATCGCGTCGGCGTCGCCGGAGCTGCTCGGCCTCGAATCGTTCGCCGATCTCGGCAAGCCGCGCGATCTCGGCAAGGTGTTCGACACCGTCGAATACGCGAAGTGGAAGTCGTTCCGCGATTCCGAGGATTCGCGCTACGTCGGCCTCACGCTGCCGCGCTTCCTCGGCCGCCTGCCGTTCAATCCGAAGGACGGCCAGACCGCGGAAACCTTCAACTTCGTCGAAGACGTCGACGGCACCGACCACGACAAGTATCTGTGGTGCAACGCCGCGTGGGCATTCGCCGCGCGGCTGACGGCCGCATTCGACGACTTCGGCTGGTGCGCGGCGATTCGCGGCGTCGAGGGCGGCGGGCTCGTCGAGGATCTGCCGACGCACACGTTCAAGACCGACGACGGCGAAGTCGCGCTGAAGTGCCCGACCGAGATCGCGATCACCGATCGCCGCGAGAAGGAGCTGAGCGATCTCGGCTTCATCCCGCTCGTCCATTGCAAGAATTCTGATTACGCCGCGTTCTTCGCTGCGCAATCGGTGCAGAAACCGAAAAAATACAGCACCGACAGCGCGAACGCGAATGCCGTGCTCTCTGCCCAGCTTCAGTACATCTTCTCGGTATCGCGCGTTGCGCATTACCTGAAGGCGATGATGCGGGACAAGATCGGCAGCTTCGCGTCGGCGCAGAACGTGGAGACCTTCCTCAACCGGTGGATTTCGCAATACGTGCTGCTCGACGACAACGCGACGCAGGAGCAGAAGGCGCAATTTCCGCTGCGCGAGGCATCCATACAAGTATCGGAGATTCCGGGCAAGCCGGGCTCGTATCGTTCGGTCGCATTCCTGCGCCCGCACTTTCAGCTCGACGAACTCTCGATTTCTCTGCGACTTGTCGCTGATCTGCCCAAACCGGCAAATTCATAAGCGAGCAAAATCGCCCGGGCGGGCCGCCTGGGTAGGACGTTAAAACCACCTCTTTGGGGAGTCGAAGGGCCATGTTACACATGCACATGCAGTTTGGTAGTCCGGCGATCAAAGGCGAATCCGCGGACAAGGACCACCAGGGCTGGATCGAACTGAAATCGTGGGATCACTCGATTATCCAGCCGCGTTCGGCGACCGCGTCGACCGCAGGCGGCCACACCGCCACGCGTTGCGAGCACGGCGACATGATCTTCACGAAGGAAATCGATTCGTCGAGCCCGCTGCTGTATCAGCACGCGTCGGGCGGCACGACGTTCGACGAAGTGACGATTCATTTCTCGCGTGCGGACGGCGAAGGCAAGCGTGTCCAGTATCTGGAAATCAAGCTCAAGTACGTGATCATCTCGAGCATCGCGCCGAGCGTGCGCGAGGAGGGCCTGCCGGTCGAGACGTTCTCGCTGAAGTATGCGGCCGTGCAGTGGAAGCAGACGCAGCAGAAGATCGGCGGCAACCAGGGCGGCAACACGCAGGGCGCCTGGAGCCTGACGAAGAACGACAAGACCTACGCGGTCTAAGGTCGGTTGCGGCAACGGGGCGCGCGGCGCTCCGTTGCCGTTTTCGCAGCAGATGCCGGCCGATGAAACGCTTCGAACCCAGTTTTCTCGACAAGCTGTTCGACGACGAACCGCATCTGCCGGCCTCGGCCGCGATGCGGCAATTGTCGCTGGACGAGCTGAAGAACACGGTCGCCCGCGACGTCGAGGCGATTCTCAATACCCGTATCGCACACACCGAAACCGAGCTGGCCACGCTGCCGGAATGCCAGAAGTCGGTGCTGACTTACGGGCTCAACGATTTCGCGGGGCTGAGCCTCGCCAGCCACTACGATCGCGCATTCATCTGCAAGTCGATCCAGCAGGCGATCGCACGCCATGAGCCGCGGCTGCAGCAGGTGCAGGTGACGTTCGAGCTGAACGAGCAGTCGACCAACGCGCTCTACTTCGCGATCCAGGCGCTGCTCGTCGTGCATCCGGCCGAAGAGCCGGTCAGCTTCGATGCGATGCTGCAGCCTTCGACGCTCCAGTATTCGGTCACGCGCGCGCGCACTGCACGCATGCTGTAATTCAAGCCGCCGCGCGGGCCGGACCGCACGGCGGCGGAACAGGGTCCGGCAAGGAATGGAAGAGGTTCGGGGTCGTCGATGGAAGAATTGCTGCCGTACTACGAGCGCGAATTATCGTTTTTGCGGCGCTATTCGCGGGATTTCGCCGAACGCTATCCGAAGATCGCGGCGCGCCTCGCGCTGTCCGGCGAGCATTGCGAGGATCCGCACGTCGAGCGGATGATCGAGTCGTTCGCGCTGCTCGGCGCGCGAATCAACAAGAAGCTCGACGACGACTACCCGGAATTCACCGAAGCGCTGCTCGAAGTGCTGTATCCGCACTATCTGCGGCCGTTTCCGTCGTGCTCGATCGCGCAGTTCGCGGCGGCGGCGCCCGGGCAGCAGACGGAGCCGGTCGTGATCCGGCGCGGCACCGAGCTCAAGAGCCGCCCGATCCGCGGCGTGCAGTGCCGGTTCCGCACCGCCTACGACGTGACGCTCGCGCCGATCCGCATTTCGGAGGCGCGCTATACGCCGGTCGCGCTCGCGCCGAGCGCGACGGTGCTGCCGTCGAACGCGACGGGCGTGATCTCGATCACGTTCGAATCGCTCGCCGCGCAGCTCGATCTCGGCGCGCTCAAGCTGCCGACGCTGCGCGCGCATCTGCACGGCGAGCAGTCGTTCGTCGCCGCGCTGACCGACTGCCTGTTCGTCAACGTGCTCGGCGCGTACGTCGAACCGGAGCGCAACGGCCGCTGGACCGCGCTGCGCCAGTTGCCGATCGCGCAGGCCGGCTTCGACGAAGACGATGCGCTGATCGACTATCCGGCGAAATCGCATCCCGCCTATCGTCTGCTGACCGAATACTTCGGCTTTCCCGACAAGTTCGACTTCGTCGATTTCGACATCGCCGCGATCGCGCGCGCATCGGGCCGCTGTCAGCGCGCGACGCTGCATCTGGTGCTGCAGGACGTGCGCAGCGATTCGCATGTCGCGCGGCTGCTCGAGCTGCTCGCTGCCAGCCACTTCCGCTTGTTCTGCACGCCGGTCGTCAACCTGTTCCGCCAGCACGGCGAGCCGATCCGCATCACGCATCGCGCGGTGTCGTATCCGGTGATCGCCGAAGCGCGCCGCGCGTTCGCGTACGAAGTCTATTCGATCGATTCGGTGAAGCTCGTGCGGCAGCAGGCGCACGAGGAATCGGTGATCGAGTTCCGGCCGTTCTATTCGCTGCATCACGGCGAAGCGGCGCGGGTCGGTCATTACTGGTTCGCGCGCCGCAACGATTCGGTCGCGCAGAAGAGCCCCGGCTACGAGACCGAGATCTCGATCGTCGACATCGATTTCGAGCCCACTTCACCGCAGACCGACACGCTGAGCCTCGATCTCACCTGCACGAATCGCGACCTGCCGGCGATGCTCGCGTTCGGCCTCGAAGGCGGCGATCTGTTCCAGGACGGCGGCGCGCAGACGGCCGGGATCGCGCTGCTGCGCCGTCCGACGCAGACGGTACGCTTCGAGCGCGGTCGCGCCGCGCACTGGCGTCTCGTGTCGCACCTCGCGCTGAACCACGTGTCGCTCGTCGCGCACGGGCTCGCGCCGCTCAAGGAGATGCTGACGCTGTACGACCTGCGGCGCACGGCGGTGTCGACGCGCCAGATCGACGGGCTCGTCGCGATCGAGCAGCGCGGCGCCGTGCAGTGGCTGCCCGGCAAGCCGTTCGCGACGTTCGTGCGCGGAATCGAAGTGCGGCTGACGATCGACGAAGAGCATTTCGTCGGCGCGAGCCTCGCGTCGTTCGTGCGCGTGCTCGACAGCTTCTTCGGGCTGTACGTGCACCTCAACAGCTTTGTTCAACTGGTCGTCGTGTCGAAGCGCACCGGCGAGGAGATCATCCGATGCAAGCCCCGCACCGGCGAATCGATTCTGGCGTAGTCGATACGCTGCTCGACGAACCGCACCGCTTCGAATTTTTTCAGGCGGTACGCGTGCTCGAAGGGCTGTTCGCGCGGCAGGCCGCCGATGCGCCCGGCGCGTGGCGGCAAGGCGACGTCGTCGCGCACCGGATCGCGTTCCGCAATACGCTGTCGCTCGGCTTTCCGCCGAGCGAGATCGAAGGCGCCCGCTCGTTCGACGACGACGGCCTGCCGCTCGACTCGGCCGAGCAGCGCGAAGCGGCGGTCGCGGGCGGCGAGCTCGGGCGCGTCGAACTGACGCCGGCGTTCTTCGGGCTGCTCGGCGCGCAGGGCGCGCTGCCGCTGCACTACACCGAACAGATCGCGGCGCGCGAGCATCTGAAGCGCGACCATGCGGCGCGCGCATTCTTCGACGTGTTCTCGAACCGCGCGACCGCGCTGTTCTACGCGGCGTGGAAGAAATACCGGCTGCCGTTCCACTACGAGCTCGATCGCGACGAGCGCTATCTGCCGCTGCTGCTCGCGATCGCGGGCGTGCCGAGCGACGACGTGCGCGACAGTCTCGCGGCAGGCGCGGGCGGCGTGCTCGACGAAGCTGTCGCCGGCTATGCGCTCGCCGCGCGGCACCGGCCGATGTCGGCCGCCTATCTGCAGCGCACGCTGTCCGACTATTTCCGCGTGCCGGTGAAGATCGATCAGTTCGTCGGCAAGTGGTACGACGTGCCGCCCGATCAGCTGAGCGTGCTCGGCCAGGTCAACGCGGTGCTCGGCGCGACGGCGCTGGTCGGCGAACGCGTGTGGCAGCGCGACATGCGCGCCCGGATCGTGATCGGCCCGCTGTCCAAGCGCGACTACGAGGCGTTCCTGCCGGGCGGCGCGCAGGCCGTTGCGCTTGAGCGGATGCTGACGCTGCTCGCCGGCGTCACGCTCGAATACGAAGTGAAGCTCGTGCTGAAACGGACCGAAGTCGGCGCGAGCGTGCTCGGCGCCGGCTCGCGGCTCGGCTGGGACGCGTTCCTCTGCACGCGCGACGCCGACGAAGACCGGTCCGACGCGCGCTACGAGCTGCACGTGATTCACTGATACCGAACGACAACAAACACGCAAACGAACCTGAGATCGACGCCATGAGCACGCCTCTGAAGACCCTCATCACGAAACTGAATCCGCTGTGCCGGCATGCGGCCGAGCGCGCGGCGAGCGCGTGTCTTGCGCGCGGCCATTACGAGGTCGATCTGGAGCATCTGTTTCTCGCGCTGCTCGAGGAGCCGGCGGGCGACCTGTCGCTCGCGCTGCGCGCAAGCCGCATCGACGCGCATGCGTTGCGCGCCGATCTCGAGCGCGAGCTCACGCGTCTGAAGACCGGCAACACGCGCACGCCGGTATTCTCGGTGCATCTGATCGCGCTGTTCGAGCAGGCCTGGCTGATCGCGTCGCTCGATTCGCAGCTCGGCCGCATCCGCTCGGGCCACCTGCTGCTCGCGCTGCTTACGGCGCCGGACCTCGCACAGTTCGCGCAGCGGATGTCGGCGCGCTTCTCCGAAGTGAACGTGACCGATCTGAAGCACAAGTTCGACGAGATCACGGCCGGGTCCAGCGAAGCCGAGCCGCATCGTGCGGACGCGGCACACGGCGACGCCGCTGCGCCGGCCGAGGGCGGCGCGCCGGCAGCGGGCGCATCGAAGACGCCCGCGCTCGACACGTACACGACGAACCTCACGCAGCGTGCACGCGACGGCAAGATCGACCCGGTGATCGGCCGCGAAGCCGAGATCCGTCAGGCGATCGACATCCTGATGCGGCGCCGCCAGAACAATCCGATCATGACGGGCGAGGCCGGCGTCGGCAAAACGGCCGTGGTCGAAGGGCTCGCGCTGCGCATCGCAGCCGACGACGTGCCGCCGCCGCTGCGCGGCGTCGCGCTGCACGTGCTCGACATGGGGCTGCTGCAGGCCGGCGCGAGCGTGAAGGGCGAGTTCGAGAACCGTCTGAAAAGCGTGATCGACGAGGTCAAGAAGAGCCCGCATCCGATCATCCTGTTCATCGACGAGGCACACACGATCATCGGTGCCGGCGGACAGGCCGGCCAGAACGACGCGGCGAACCTGCTGAAGCCCGCGCTCGCGCGCGGCGAGCTGCGCACGATCGCGGCGACGACGTGGAGCGAATACAAGAAGTACTTCGAGAAGGATGCCGCGCTCGCGCGACGCTTCCAGGTGGTGAAGGTCGAGGAACCGAGCGAGCCGCTGGCGGCCGCGATGCTGCGCGGCATGGCCGGTCTGATGGAGAAGCACTTCAACGTGCGGATTCTCGACGACGCAATCACCGAGGCCGTCCGGCTCTCGCATCGCTATATCAGCGGGCGGCAACTGCCGGACAAGGCGATCAGCGTGCTCGACACCGCGTGCGCGAAGGTCGCGCTCGCGCACAGCGCGACGCCGGCCGCGATCGACGACACGAAAAAGCGCATCGAGCGCATCGACGCGGAAATCGCGTCGCTCGAGCGCGATGCGGCAGGCGGCGCAGCGCACGACGAACGGCTCGGCGAGTTGCGCGGCGCGCGCGACGCGGCGCTCGAACAACTCGCGAAGGACGAAGCGCGCTACGAGGCGGAACGCGCGATCGTCGCCGAGATCACCGCGCTGCGCGAGACGCTCGACCGCGCCCGCGCGCCGGCCGACGACGGCCAGCCGGTCGACGTGCAGGCCACGCGCGAGAAGCTCGCCGAACGCGTCGCGGCGCTGCATGCGCTGCAGGGCGGCGAGCCGATGGTGCCGCTGCAGGTCGACGGTCACGTGGTGGCCGAGATCGTCGCTGCGTGGACCGGCATTCCGCTCGGCCGGATGGTGAAGGACGAGATCGGCACCGTGCTCAATCTGAAGCCGCTGCTCGCCGCGCGCGTGATCGGCCAGGACCATGCGCTCGAAGCGATCGCGCAGCGCGTGCGCACCGCGTCGGCGAACCTCGAGGATCCGAACAAGCCGCGCGGCGTGTTCATGTTCGTCGGGCCGTCGGGCGTCGGCAAGACCGAGACGGCGCTCGCGCTCGCGGACATCCTCTACGGCGGCGAGCGCAAGATGATCACGATCAACATGAGCGAGTATCAGGAGGCGCACAGCGTGTCCGGGCTGAAGGGTTCGCCGCCGGGCTACGTCGGTTACGGCGAAGGCGGTGTGCTGACCGAGGCCGTGCGGCGCAATCCGTATTCGGTCGTGTTGCTCGACGAGGTCGAGAAAGCGCATCCGGACGTGCTCGAGATGTTCTTCCAGGTGTTCGACAAGGGCATGATGGACGACGCCGAAGGGCGCGAGATCGACTTCCGCAACACGCTGATCATCCTGACGTCGAACGTCGGTTCGGCTGCGGTGATGCAGGCGTGCCTGAACAAGCCGGCCGAGGAACTGCCCGATCCCGATGCGCTCGCGGAAGCGCTGCGCCCGCAGCTGTACAAGGCGTTCAAGCCCGCGTTCCTCGGCCGGATGAAGGTGGTGCCGTACTACCCGATCTCCGACGACGTGCTCGCCGAGATCATCGAGCTGAAGCTCGAACGGATTCGCAGCCGCATCGAGGCGAACCACAAGGCCGCGTTCGAATGGGACGAATCGCTCGTCGAAGCGGTCCTCGCGCGCTGCACCGAAGTCGACTCGGGCGCACGCAACGTCGACCACATCCTGAACGGCACGCTGCTGCCGGAGATCGCGGGCCACGTGCTGGGCCGGATCGCCGACGGCGCGTCGATTGCGCGCATCGCGGTGCGCGCGGACGACGCCGGCGAGTTCGCATACACGGTCGAATGAGCGCGACCCTTTCGATGCATCAACGGATTTACTGAACCATGCCGATCAATCTGCCCGAGCTGCTGACGCCGATCAGCGACGCGTCGCCCACCGGCGACGACCTGCTGTTCTCGAACGAATTCGACGCGATCCAGGAGGCGCGGCGCTACGACGATCCGACGCTCGATCAAGGCGAGTGGGTGACCGAGATCAAGGAGGCCGACTGGGGCCTCGTCGTCGAGCGCGCGACCGACCTGCTGCGCACGCGCACCAAGGATCTGCGCGTCGCAGTGTGGCTGACCGAGGCGCTCGCGCTCGAGGACGGCATCACCGGTCTCACCGAAGGCTATGCGCTGCTCGAAGGACTGTGCCGCGAGTATTGGGACACCGTTCATCCGCTGCCGGAAGGCGAGGACGTCGAATACCGGCTCGGCAACGTGGCGTGGCTGGCCGGCCGCACGGCCGAGCTGCTGCGCGGCATACCGATGACGGACGGCGCGGCGAACGCGTTCACGACGCTCGACTGGGAGGTCGCGCAGCACGTGGCGCAGGCGATCAAGCGCGATCCCGAGCATGCGGACGACATCGCGCGCGGCAAGCCGTCGGTCGAGCAGATCGATGCATCGCGGCGCGTGACGCCGATCGCGTTCTACGCGACGTTGCTCGCGAACCTGAAGGCGTTCGAGTTCGCGCTCGACGCATTCGAGGACACGCTGGTCGCGCGCGCGGGCGATGCCGCGCCGAGTTTCCGGCAGACGCGCGACGCGTTCGAGACCGTGTATCGGCTTGCCGAGCGCTTTGCGCGCGAGCAGGGCTATACCGGCAGCGCGCCGCACAAGGAGGCGGCGCCTGCCGCGCAGCCCGAGCGCATCGAGCCGAGTTTCGGCACGCCGATTCAGACCGAGGAGACCCACGTGCAGTCGCAAACCGCTCCGCGTCCGCCGGTGACGCAGACGATCGCCGGCATCCAGAACCGTGCGCAGGCCGTCGATCAGTTGCGTGCGGTCGCGCGTTATTTCAGGCAGACGGAGCCGCATAGCCCGGTCGCGTATCTCGCCGACAAGGCGGCGGAATGGGCCGACATGCCGCTGCACAAGTGGCTCGAGAGCGTCGTCAAGGATGACGGATCGCTATCGCATATTCGCGAGCTGCTGGGGGTGAGGCCGGACGAGCAGGGGTAAATGCGCTCGAACGTTAGCCGTAAACCAAACGGGCGGCGTTTGCACGCCGCCCGTTTCGCGCTTCAGCCGGCCTCGTCATAGATGGCCGGCCGCTGCACCTACTGCCCAACCCTGAACTCGATCCTCCGATTCCTCGCCCGCCCGTCCGCCGTATCATTCGGCGCGATCGGCTGATCCGGCCCGACGCCTGTCGTCGTCATCTGCTGCGGCGCGATCCCTTTCGTGATCAGATACCCCTTCACCGCATCCGCCCGAGCCTGGCTCAGCGCGATGTTCGACGTCCGGTTCCCCGAGTTGTCGGTATGCCCGATGATGTCGACGGTCCGGTTCTGCAGCTTCGCGAGCGCCGCCGCCATCTGATCGAGAATCTGCTTGCCCTGCGGCGTCAGCGTCGCGCTGCCGGTCTCGAACTCGATCGTGCGGTTCGCGAGCGTCTGATCGAGCAGCCCCTGCTCGGACGCCGACACACGCAACCCGTTCCGGATCGTATAGGTCGGGTTCAGCGTATTGGCCATGTCGCTCGCGATCTGCTGGCGCTGCGCCTCGTTGTGCACCTCGCCCTTCATCTCGATCTGCGTGCCGTTGATCTTCAACTGCCCCTTGCTGATCTGCTTGAGCTGCGTACCGAGCAGCTTCTGCACGTTCGCGCTCCAGTTCGGCGGCGTCGCGACGTCGCCGACCTCGATCTGATCGACGACGTTCGCGGCGCCGTACGTATCGCGCAGCTTCTGCAGCACGGCGGCCTTGGTCGCCTCGTCGGGCACCTTGCCGCCGACGACCACCTGGCCGGGCGTTGCATTCGCGGGCGGCGGCGCGAGCGTGCCGGCCGTGCCGCGCACGAGCGTGCCGGATGCGGCCGCGCTCGCCGAACCGGTGCCGGTATTCGCGGGCAGCGCACTCGCCGCGACGATGCCGTTGCCGACCGGCGTGACGGTCGCGCCGCCGGCGTTCTGCGCGTATGCCGCACCGCTGGCGACGAAGCCGGCCGCGGCCAGCGCGGCGACGACAGCGCAGCGGCGCGCGCGCAGTGCGTGATTCGTCCGTTGCATCGCATCAGCCTCCGATGAACGCTTCGCGGAACGCGTCAATCGCGACGCGCAGCGAGAGTTGCGGTTGATCGAGATAGCTGACGAGTTTGCTGACCTGCGGATCGTTTTGCGCATGGGCGTCGATCCACTCGGGATCGTCGATATCGATGTTGTGGGCGGCATAGGTCTGCGGGTCGACGACGCTCAGCAGCGTCTTCGCCGACGCGCCGTTGAAGCCGATGATCAGTCGTTCGCGCTCGGCGATCGTGCCGATGAAGATCGCGAGCTCGAAGTCGGCCTGCGCGACGAACGGCGCGATCAGTTCGAGCCAGAACGCGGCGACGAGGCTGCGGTAGAACGGATCGACGGGTAGCGGCAGCGTGAGGCCGCGTTCGATATGCGACGAGCCGCTCTGCATCACGGGCCGCAGCAGCGAGCCGAGCGCGAGCATCGCGCCGCGCAGCCGCACGGGATGGCCGCTTTCGAGCAGCATCTGCTGCAGCCCGTACAGCGACTGATGTTCGACGAAGTCGTTGAACGTGCCGTCATGCGACGTGCCGGGCCCGCCGATGTCGATCGGCACCTGCGTGTCGCCGAGCGCCTGCAGCGCGCCGGGCGGCTCCTCGCTCGCAAGCAGCGGCGCGATCTGCGCGGCGACGCGCGACCACAGCCGCGCGAACGCGAGCGGGCTGCGCGCGAGGAACGCGAGCGGCCGGTCGACTTCGAGCGCGGTCGCGCCGAGGAACGGGAAGCGGCGCATCGACACGTCGTGGCTCGCGACCATATGGCCCGCGATCGCGAGCTTGCTGCGCGAGCCGAGGAACGCGAAATGCATCGGCTTCGCATCTTCGTAGACGATCTTCCAGCGCGGATCTTCCGCGAGCAGTTCGAGCGCCTGCGCGATCCAGCGATCGAGCGTCTGCAGCAACTGCGGATTGTGCGCGCTCTTCACGAAGTCGCCGCGCGAAGGAATCTTGCCGAAATAGGCGACTTGCGCCTGAACGGTTTGCGTCATTGCGCCCCCTGTGCATTCGAACCGGTAGCGGCCGCGACGGTCGGCGCGGCGGCCGGCGCGCCGGCGCCGGCCTGGGCCGCGTTCTGTGCGGCGCCCGCGCTCGCATCGACGACCGACGACGGCAGTTGCAGCCCGCGCAGGCTCTGCTGCTGCGGCTGGTCGCCGCCGCCGCTCGTCGGCTGCGACGTGCTGATGATGCGCATCGTCACCGACACGCTCACGCTGCCCTGCGTCCACGTGAGGTCGAACGTGCCGTCCGGCCGCCGCTTGCGCTGCGCGGAGTTGATCAGTTTCTCGAGACCGTAGCGGCCCGGCTCGTTGACGAGCTGCACGGTGCGCCCGTCGAACGTCGTCGCCGACAGCGTCGCGCCCGGCGAGCCCTGCGGGTTCGGCCACACGAAGTTGGTCCACTGCGGCGGCGTGTTGCGGTAGCGCAGCTGCTGGCCGTCGATCGCGACCGTGTATTCGGTCGTGCCGGTGCTCGGCTGCGGCAGGATCTGGAACACGGTCTGCGGTTCCGCCGACGCGGCGGCACCGCCGGCCGCGCCGCCCGCGAGCGGTGCGACCCAGCGCGCGAAGCCGTTCGTGAAGTCCGGCGCGAGCGCGAGGCCCATGTCGCCCCACGTACGCGCGGCAAGCGTATCGCCGCGGCGTACGGCGAGCGGCCCGAGCGTCGTGCCGACGAACTTCGCGATCGAGCCGTCCGGACCGAACACCTGCGCGATTTCGCCGGCGCCGGCCTCGACCTTCGCGTTCGCCGCGAACGGATACTTGGTCGCGAGCGAGCTCTGGAACGGCTGATAGACCTGCGCGTTCCACACCTTGTTGACCTCGACGCTGGCCGGCTGGATCACGACCGAGAACGCCTGCATCAGCGGACGCACGAGCAGCGGGCGCAGCGCCTTGCGTTGCGAATCGGTGAGGCCGGTCAGCATCTGCTCGTCGACGAACTTCAGCGAATCGGCGAGCTCCGAGCCGTTGCCGTCGAGCGTCTGCTGCATCAGCTGGCGCGCGCCGGGCCCCGGATCGCCCTGGTTCTTGATCACGTTGAAGCGCGTGCGCACCTTCGACAGCGTGTCCATGTAGCCCTTCAGCATCGACGTGCCGTCGTGCGTCGCGACGATTCGCGCGAGGCCGATGAACGCCTGGCCGATCGGCCCCATCGGCACCTCGACCGGATTGCCGTTGATGTCGATGTTGGCGGCCGCAACCTGGCCTGCCTGCGAGCGCGTGAACAACTGCTTGACCCAGTTCACCACGCCGGTCTGCGCCTTCTTGATCGCGACGTTCGCCAGCGACGGGTTGTCCCACGAGGTCTGCTCGTACGCGGTCTCGAGGATCTTGCGGATCGGCGAGTCCTGCGGGTCGCCGAGGCGGTTCATGCCGTCGACGGCCTGGCCGAAGCTGCTGAAGCCTTGCACCGCGATGCCCTGCATGAACTTCTGCCAGTGCTGCGCGTACTCGGTCTTGTACATCCCGACCAGCGTCTTCTGGATCTGCTCGGGGCTGCCTTCGAGCGTCAAGTCGTCCTGCGTCGACGTATTGAGCACCCAGTCCTTCGCCTGCAGCTCCTTGGTCGCGGCGTCGCGGATCGCGGGCTGCACGTAGTCGAACCACGCGTCGCGCGTGAACGTGCCCGGAATCGCATAGCTGCCGGCAATCAGCGCCTGGTTGCCGTCGCCGACGATGCGCGCGACGGTCATCGGCGCGAAACGCGTCGACGCGCGTGCCTTGATTTCCTCGTACACGCGCTGGCGGGCCGGCATGCCGCGCACCACGCGACGCAGGTTCTCGCGCGTCTGGTCGACGAGCGCGAGGTTCGCGTCGATCATCGGCCAGTCGTCGTCGTTCACGCGCGCGAGATAGAACGAGATCATGCGCTCGGCGCTCTTGATCATCTCGTCGCGCGGCATGTTGCCGCGATTCGTCTCGAGCCAGCCGCGCCAGAAGCGCGCGAGCTGGTCGGTCAGGTGCGCCTGTTCGACGTGACGCTTGTCGGACAGCATCAGGTAGGTCTTCAGCGCGTTGTACGCGTCCTGCACGTTGGTCGGCGACGCGTCGCTGTACAGGCCGCCTTGCGGCGCGGCCGGCGGTTGCGGCGCGGCCAGCGCACCCGCGACGGACGACGACGGTTGCGCGGCGCCCGCCGGATTCGTCGATACCGGCAGCGCGCTCGCCTGCACGGCGCCCGATTCGGGCGGCCGCGTCATCGGCACGAGCTGGTCGGGGTGTGCATTCACGTCCTTCAGGAACGACGCGAGGTTCTGCGAAACCGGGTTCAGCAGGATCTGGCGCACGCCGTTGTAGTACTCGGTCAGCAGGTGCTGTTCGAGACGATCGCCCTGATACAGGCCGAGCGACACCGACAACGGCTTGTCGCGGCGGAACTGTTCGAGCTGCTCGATGCGGTCCTCGAGGATGTCCATCGCCTGCAACCGCGACTGCAGATCGTTGCGGCCCTGCTGCAGGCGCGTGACGTTGTCGAGATCGGCCTGCACGTTCGCGACGAGCTGCTGGTTGCCGATCGTCGACCACGTCCAGCCGCCGAGCGCGAGCGCGAGCGCCGCGACGAAGCCGAAGAAGGTCGCGTAGCGCAGCCGCGTCTTGGTCGGGCTCGCGAACTGGCGCACGGTCTGGCGGTCGGCGAAGATGACCTTCGAGAACAGGTCGCGCAGGAAGAAGCCGTTCTTCGAGAACGCGCTGTGCGGCTTCGGCAGCGCGGTCGCGTCGAGGCCGAAGCGGTGTGCGATGCGCTGCGCGGCCGCGCTGCTGGTTTCGCCTTCCTGCAGCGCGCTCGTGAAGTAGAAGCCGCGGAAGATCGGCTTGTACTGGAACGGGTTGTTCTCGAACAGCGTCGCGAGGAACGCGCGCAGCGCCGGCTTGATCGTCGAGAACTCGAGCGGGAAGCTCAGTTGGCCCGGCGACAGCTGATGGCCGCGCGACAGCGACAGCTGCGCGATGCTGATTTCCTTCAGCCCTTCGTAGAGTTCCTCGAAGCGCTCGTCGAACAGCGCGACGACGTCGCGCTTCTCGTCCGGTTCGTACGGCAGCGTCGCGCCCCACACGCGGTCGTACTCGTGCTTGTCGCTGCTGCTGAAGAATTCGGTGAAGCCGGTAATGAGGTCCGCCTTCGTGAACATCACGTAGACGGGCGCGAACACCTCGAGTTTTTCGGTCAGCTCCTGAACGCGCTGACGGAGGTTCTTCGCGAGATTGATCGCGAATTCGGGGCGGTTGCCGGTGAGTTCGGCAATGCTCGCGGTCACGATGATGCCGTTGATCGGCGCCTTCGGCCGGTAGCGTTTCAGCAGGCCGAGGAAGCCGAGCCATTCGCTGCGGTCTTCCTCGTGAACCGAGTAGCGGCCCGCGGTGTCGAGCAGGATCCCTTCGGTCGTGAAGAACCAGTCGCAGTTGCGCGTGCCGCCGATGCCGTGGATCACGGCGCTGTTCTTGTCGGCGAACGGGAACTGCAGGCCCGAGTTGATCACCGCGCTGCTCTTGCCGGCCGCGGGGTTGCCGATCACGATGTACCACGGCAGTTCGTACAGCGCGGAGCCGCCCGATACCTGGCCGATCTTCGAGGTCTTGATCGTCTTCACCGCATCGGACAGGCGCGTGCGCAGCGCATCGAGGTCGGCCGTCTTCGCATCGGGCGCGACGGCCGCCGCGGCGGGCGCTGCGATCTTGCCGGTTTCGGCCTGTTCTTCGAGCACCTCGCCGAGCTGCCGGTTCGCGCGCTTCACGCGCCAGCGCCGCCAAAGCGCGACCGCGAGCCACAGCGCGAGGATCGCCGCGAGCGCGATCGCGGCCCACAGCAGCGGCAGCTGCAGCATGTCGGCGACGATGAAGAGGATCGCCGCGAGCGCGACGATCCCGACGATCGAGAGCGTACGCGGGTGAGTCAGCACGTTGAGGATGCGTTGCATAGGACGTTCAGGTTCCGGTGCGATTCGGTGAGGCGACGGGCGTGCGAGCGGCAAGCGTGACACCGCGACGTGTCGCCATGCTGTCAAACGGGGTGAAGGGGGCTGGCATCAATGCGCCCGCGGCATCGGAGAAGGCGCGCGCATGAATGAAAGGACGCTGTGAGTTTTAAAACGCAGGCGGCGGCCGGAAAAAATCGCGCATCGAAATGCCCGATCGATTGCGCCGCCGATATCGTTTCCTGTCGGGTGATTAACAAGCCCCATGCCGCCCTCATTATTTCCTGTCCGGCAGCCCTGGCTAGCTGCCGCGTCCCAGTTTAAAACCGGGTTTATGGTATTCCACGTGCCCGAGATCCATCATTTTCCATCGGCCGCCCCATGTGAGACCGACCTGTTCGGCCACCTGTCCGTACAACTGATAGCCGCGCATTGCCCACGGATCTTTCTCGGAAATGACGAGCTTGCCGTCGCGCAGGAATGCATTGTCGGCCGCGAGCCCGAATTGGTGATAGCTCTGGAACGCCGCCGCATTTGTTACGTTGCTGCCCATCTGCGCGAGCCGGTTTTGCCGTTCCGGGCTTCGATAACCCTCGAGCAGCGCCATTTCATAACCGTATTGCTCGTGCATGATCTTGTAGACCAGCAGCAAGCGCGTACGGAAATCCGGATCCAGCAGATTCCAGTCGCGGCTCGCGTCCTTGAGCGCCGGCCTTATCTGCTCGACTTCCCGCGTGGCAAAGACTTCCGGCGGCAACGGCGGCGGCGGCACGAGCTGCTCGCCCTGCAATAGCGCGGCGATCTTTTCGTCCGGCACGCGCGCCGTGTCGTCGTACTGAAACAATTGCCTGCCGCGTAACGCAATCGCGACCAATGGCGGCGTCGCAAGAATACCCGCCGAGACCATAATCATCAAGCGCCGCCGAACCAGTAAATTTTGCACGTCGCTCAGCGTACTGCGCGTGACGCGTGCCGATTTAACAATCTGACTTCGCGCGCGTGCGGCGCGATCGTTCGCACGGCGCGTAAGACGGCCGTGAAATTGCGCGACGGAATCGAAAACCGTCGCGCGGATGCCTGGTAAAAGCAACAGTGCCGCAACCGCGACGGCGAAATAGGCGACGAGTGCGACGGCAATCAATGAAATCCCCGGAAATTGGAATTGATTGTGTTTTGCAATGCTTGCTCTTAGAATCAGGCTGCTTCGAGAGGCCGGGCTATATTATCGCGGTGAATTAAACCAGGATTCAATGAGACGCTGAATGAGTGCGCCGGAAAATTCAAATTCGAAAACTCCACCGAGCCTGCTGTCCGATACAAAGCCTGCGGACAACGGCGGCTCGCAGCCGTCGCGCATTCTCGCGGATCTGGAAGGACGCGTCACGCCGCCGGCCGAGCCGCCGCGCCGGTCGCTGAAGGCGCCGATCGCCGCCGTCGTCGCGCTGCTGGTCGCCGTCGGCGGCTGGGGCGCATGGCGCTGGCAGCAGCAATCGGCCGACGAGCCGGCCGCGGTAGCCGCCGCGCCCGCGCAACCGGCCGGGAAAGCGGCGCCGGCAAGCGGGGCGAGCGTGCAGGTCGCGCAGAACGGCGCATCGGCGGCGTCGGCCGTGCAGCCGGCGACGATCGTCAACGACGAGCCGGCATCGGCGGCGGTTGCGTCCGCATCGGCACCGCCGGCAGCGGACGACAGCCGGCTGTCGCGCGCGCTCGCGAACGGCGCCGACGACGCATCCGGCGCGACGACGGCCGGCGCAGCGGCGACGGCCGCCACTGCTGCCGCGACGACGGCCGCAGCCGCCACGACGGCCGCAGCCGCCACGACGGCGAAAACCGCGAAGGCCGATGCGAAACCGGACGCGAAGAGCGCGAAGGTGGCCGCCCGCAGCAAGGCGGACGCCAAGGTCGACGCAAAGGCCGAGGCCCGCAAGCATCGGAAGGAGCAGACCGAACTCGCGCAGAAGAAGCATCGCGACACGTCGGTGCGCACTGCGTCCGCGAAGGACGATCCGGACGCCGACCTGCTCGCCGCGCTCGTCGCACGTACGAAGCCGGCCGACAAGAAAGCGGCCGCGCAGAAGGCGCAGCCCGTGCCGACCAAGGCGGCAGCCGCGACCGGCGGCTCGCTCGCGGCACGCGTGAAGGAATGCTCGGAGCGCGGCTTCTTCGAAGATCAGCTGTGCCGCTGGAGAGTCTGCGACGGCCATTGGGGCAAGGATCCGGCGTGCCCGACTGCCGCACAGTCGGACGCGCGCCAGTAAGGCTTCGCACGCACCGAATCGCCGCATGCGCGCCGCCCGCCGGGCGGCGCGTTGCTTTTGGGGCCCGTGCATCGGCGCGGCACGGTCGCAGCGCGCCATATGTGACACTGTCACGAAACCGTCACACATGTGCGGCATACGTCATGTTTCCCTTCCCGGTGCGCTGCCGGCGACGCGCGCTCGACGCACCCTCGCTTCGACACGATGGACCTGATCGCACAGACTTACGGCGCCGACACGTCCGGCATGATATGCGGGTTCCGCTTCATGCGCGGCGAGCCCGGCGTGCCGCTCGACGCATCGGCTGCGGCCGACTGGCTGCGCACGTGCTGCGCGCGCGATGCAGCCGACGCCGACGATTTCGTGTGGCTGCACTTCAATCTCGCGCACGGCGCGAGCGAGCGCTGGATGCGCACGCATCTCGGGCTGCCCGACAGCTTCTTCGAATTTCTGCATGAAGGCTCGCGTTCGACGCGTATCGAGCAGGAAGACGGCGCGCTGCGCGCGATCGTCAACGACGTGATGTTCAACCTCGAGCTGACGCCGTCGGAGATCGCGACGCTGTTCGTGCACGTCGAGCAGCGCATCATGGTTACCGCGCGGCTCAAGCCGCTGCGTTCGGTCGACACGCTGCGCGCGTGCGTGCGCGACGGCGAGCGCTTCCGGTCGCCGGCCGAACTGCTGATGCATCTGCTGCGCGATCAGGCCGACCTGCTGATCCAGATCATGCGGCGCACGAGCATCGACGTCGACCGGATCGAGGACAGCTTCCTGTCGCAGCGACTCACGTCGAACCGCATCGAGCTCGGCACGATGCGGCGCACGCTGACGCGCCCGCAGCGCATGCTCGCGCCGGAACCGGGCTCGATCTTCCGGCTGCTCGCGCGGCCGCCCGCTTGGCTGCACGCGGACGACGTGCAGGAGCTGCGCGAATCGACCGAGGAGTTCTCGCTCGTGCTCGCCGATCTCGCGGGGCTCGTCGAGCGCATCAAGCTGCTGCAGGAAGAGATCGGCTCGCGTCTGGACGAACAGAACAACCGCACGCTGTTCACGCTGACGCTCGTCACCGTGATCGCGCTGCCGATCAATATCGTTGCGGGCTTCTTCGGGATGAACGTCGGCGGCGTGCCGTTCGCGGAGAACAAGCACGGGTTCTGGCTGATGGTGCTGTTCGTCGCCGGCTTCACCGCGCTCGCCGCATGGTGGGCGTTTCGGCGGCGCAACGATCGCTGAGCGGCACAGCCGCATCGCGCGACGCATCCGCAAAAAAACGGGCCTCGCTCGCGAGGCCCGTCGTACGGGTAAGCGCATGCGCCGGCCGGCGCGGCGCCGCAAGCGGCGTCGGCCGGCCGTGCATCGTTACTGCGTGAGCACCTTGCGCGGCTTGAACGCGCCCTGGTAACGCAGTGCCGGACGTTCCTTCGTCGTCGGCGCGAGGCCGTCGAACGTCGGCGTCTGACGCAGCTTCATCGCAGCCGGCGAGGCGACCGAACCGATCGACGTCGAGCGCGATGCCGGCGCGAGGTTGTTCGCGACGAGCAGCGCGGCTTCGCTCTTCAGGTTCGCGAGCAGCACCGGATCGGTCGAGCTGTTGACCTGCGTGAGCACGCCGCTCCAGGCCGCGTCGCTGTAGTTCACGACGTAGTAGTCGAGACCGCTCGGATCGGCGACCACGCCCGTGCAGCCGTCGAGCCGCGTTTGCGCCTGCGTGTCCTTCAGCGCGAGCGTCGTGCGCTTCGACAGGCCCTGACCGTACGCGAGCGTGATCGGCACCGTCCATTGCAGGCCCGGATACGCGTTCTTGTTCGGGAACGGCTGCTGTTTCAGCGTGACGATCGTCTGGTTCTTCGTCAGGTCGCACTGCGTGTCGAGCGAGACCAGCGGCACGCCCGTCTGCCGCACATAGCTGTCGCCGATCGGGCCGACCGGCTGGCCGCTCGCCTTCGACAGCGCGTCCCACAGACGCTTCGGCGTGCCGTTACCGAAGGAGTAGTCGGTCAGGTACTGCTGCAGGCCCTTGCGCAGCGTCTGCTCGCCCAGATAGTTCTCGAGCGTCTTCAGCACGTGGCCGCCCTTGTCGTAGGTGAACGCGCTCGCGCTCAGCACGAAGTCGTTCGACGCCCAGCCGTTGAAGTTCGGTGCGACCGGGAACGCGTTCGGGCCGATGTCGCGATTGATCACGCGGTACTTGTTCTTCACCTGATCGAGCCAGCTGAACTCGTCGGGGAAGAACTGGATCGTCGTCTTCGTTTCGAAGAACGTCGCGAACGACTCGTTGAGCCACACGTTGTCCCACCAGTCGGTCGTCACGAGATCGCCGAACCACTGGTGCGCGACTTCATGCGTGAGCACCTCGTTGCCGTACTGCGACATCGGCTGGCCCGGCTCCGGCAGGATGTCGTCCGCGAATTCGAGAATCGAGCCCCAGTTCTCCATCCCGCCGAAGTTGAGGTCCTTCTGCTCCTTGAACGCATCGTTCGCGGCGACCGTGTCGAACTTCGTGAGCGGCAGCGGAATGCCGGTGTACCGATAGTAGAAGTCGAGCGCCTGCTTGGTGCGGTCCATCGCCGGCTTCGCCCAGTCGCGCATGCCCGGCGGCGTGAACACGCGCAGGTGCAGGCCGCCCTTGCCGCCCGGCAGCGGGCTCGTGAAGTCGTCCTCGTAGGTGTCGAACAGGCCGCCGCCGAAGAACAGCAGGTACGACGGCATCGGCGGCGTCTTTTCGAACTGCACGAGCTTGTAGCCGCCGCCGACGTTCGTCGACGGCTTCTCGGCCGCGTTCGACACGACGCGCCAGTTCTGCGGCACTTCGGCCGTCACTTCATAGGTCGGGCGGAACGCCGGCTCGTCCCAGCCGGGGAACCACTGGCGCGCGAGGTTGGTTTCGCCCTGCGTGAGGATCGCGCCGCTCGTCGTGCCGTCGGTCGCCTTCAGGTCGACGCGGAAGATCCCTTCGGCGGCCGAGCAGCCCGGATACGGATCGTCGCCGCAGCTGCCGCCGGTCTTGTTCACCGGATCGTCGTACGACTTGAAGTTGATGATGCCCGACCACTCCATGTGCAGCGAATAGTTGCCCGGCGAGATCGTGCCGCTGACCGGGCGCAGCTGATAGAAGTCGCCCTTGTCCTGCGGCGTCGCGATCAGCTGGACGTTGCCCGGCTGCAGCGTGATGCGGCCGTTCGTGAACTTGATCCGGTGGCCCGCGATCACGATGTTGTTCACGGGCTTCAGCACCTTGATCTCGACGTCGGCGCGGCCGTCGAACGCGTTGAGCGCCTCGTTCGGACGGAACCAGAGGCGGTAGTTGATCGGCACGACGGTGTCCGGCAGCTCGACGGGCGCGACGCTCTTGTCGACGTTGGACGCGCTGGTCTGCGGGCCGCCGGCGGCGGGCGACGAGCCGGCGTTCGGCGCGGCGGCCGAACTGAGTGCGGAAGCGGAGCCTAGGCCGCCGTCGTCGCCGCCGCACCCGGCGAGCGCGAGCGCGGCAACGAGCGGCAGATAACGCATCTTGCGAATAGAAATCGACATGACTGAAAACCTCGATTGTAGAAAGAGTCGTTCAGTGCTGCGAAAACGCCGGCAAAAGCAATCCCCCGCCGCTGGATAAGCGGCGAAAAAAGCCAATGACGGATTTATTCGAAAAGACGGCCGGCCGACTACGTAAAGGTAATCATGGTTTGCTGCCCCCTCTGTGTTTCCGGATATCGGTTGACTTGCCGGTTCGAAATCGCCGGGCGCGTGTTGTACTGAATGGAATGCGCGCGCACGACAGACGGCGCGCCGTGCACGGGCGCGCGCCTGCTTTGAACCGACGCCCCACGGGGCGGGCCGGGCCAGGCCGCCGGACGGAAGGACGGCGTGGTATCGCCGTTCCGCAAAGTCGCCGTCATGCGGCTTGAAGGTTTGTCGGCCTGCTCGAAGGATGCGTCAATATACTTGATGGTTTTGGGTAAAGGAAACGAAAAAATTAGAAAGTCCGTCTATTGCGGTTTTTGCGCTTCATTGAATTACGGATGGAATGAATTAACGATTTGGTTATTCGTTGAATTCCGTAGTTTTAATCTGTTAAGGAACCGGCGGTGCGCTGAAACTACGAAATCGGGCGCGTGCGGGTGCGGTCGGTACAATGGCAGATCGATCCGACGAATTCGCTGCCGCGAGGAGGCTGTCCATGCTGCGAGCCCTGTTCCGTTTCGCGCCGCTGCGCGCCGTGCTGTTGCTGTTCGCGGCCGCGTTCCTGCTCGGCGGTTGCGCGAGTCTCACGCGCGAGCCCCTCAGCGTGTCGGTGGTCGGGCTCGATCCGCTCGTCGGGCAAGGGCTCGAGATGCGGTTCAGTCTGAAGCTGCGCGTGCAGAACCCGAACGACACACCGATCGAATACGACGGCATCGCGGTCGCGCTCGAGCTGAACGGCGCGCCGTTCGCGAGCGGTGTCAGCGATCGCTCGGGCGTCGTGCCGCGCTTCGGCGAGGCCGTGCTCGACGTGCCGGTGTCGGTATCCGCGTTCGCGGCCGCGCGGCAGGCGTGGAACCTGCCCGGCGCCGCCGCGAACGGCGAACTGCCGTATGCGCTGCGCGGCCGGCTCGCAGGCGGCGTGCTCGGCACGGTGCACTTCAGCGACGCGGGTACGCTGCGCCTGCCCGCGATGCCGGGCTGGGGCGCATCGTGACGCGCCTGTACCGTGCCGTGCCCGCTTTGCCGCACGGTGCAAAGCGCGGTATGGTGTCGTCCGCGCGGCGAATGTCCGCCGCGCGCAAGCCAACCGTAGCCGAGCTCGCGTGACCGATTTCCCCGTTTTCCACTGGACCGACGCCGACGGCGTCGATCATGCCGTGCGCTGGCGTTCCGAAGCCGGCGTGCCGCCGCCGAAGCGCGCGGTGCCCGCCGACGACCGCCTGACTGCCGACGCCGCCTATCGCCTCGCGTGCGAGGGCACCGCACTCGTCTGGCAGGGCGATTTCCAGAATGCGCGCCAGCTCGTGCAGGCGATGGCGCGGCGCGTCGAGCGCAAGCCGAAGAAGGCGAAGGCCGCCGCGGGCGTCGAGGCATTCAACCTGCACCGTCTCGCGCAGTCGCAGCGCGCGCGTACGCTCGGCATGCTGCTGATTCCGCTCGACGCCGACTACACGATTCCGCTGCGCCGCGCGCCCGACGTGCGCGCCGCATGCGAGGAAGCGTACGGGCCGGGCGGCGCGCCGTCGATGGTGTCGTTGCGCGAACTGCTCGGGCTCGTCGGCGCGCACGAATGGCGCAAGAAGGGCGTGCCGATTCCGGCGCTCGGCGGCGCGGCGATTCATCCGCACTACGGCGTGTTCTCGCCGGTGCGCGGCGAATACGTGACGCTCGTCGCGCGCGCGCCGCTGCCCGCGACGTCGGTCGCGTTCGACATCGGCACCGGTACGGGCGTGCTCGCGGCGGTGCTCGCGTCGCGCGGCGTCGAACGCGTCGTCGCCACCGATCAGGATCCGCGTGCGCTGGCCTGCGCGCGCGAGAACCTCGAACGGCTCGGTTACGCGGGCCGCGTCGACGTCGTCGAAGCCGATCTGTTTCCGCCGGGCCGTGCGCCGCTCGTCGTCTGCAATCCACCTTGGGTGCCCGCGCGGCCGAGCGCGCCGATCGAGTATGCCGTCTACGATCCCGACAGCCGCATGCTGCGCGGGTTTCTCGCGGGGCTCGCCGCGCACCTCGAACCGGGCGGCGAAGGCTGGCTGATCCTGTCCGATTTTGCCGAGCATCTCGGGCTGCGGCCGCGCGACACGCTGCTGCAATGGATCGACGCGGCCGGGCTCGTCGTGCTCGGCCGCGACGACATCCGCCCCGCGCACCCGAAGAGCGCCGATGCCGACGATCCGCTGCACGCGGCGCGCCGTGCCGAGCTCACGTCGCTATGGCGGCTCGGCGCGCGAGCCTGAGCGCGCGTTTTCGGTAAACTGTCGCCATTCCTCACGATTGCCCGCCGCCGGGCCGTGGTCGACCGACCGCGGCCCGGCCGCGCTTCACGATGTCCAACAAGACTTACGAAATCCGTCCGGAGCAGTCCGTCGAACTGCTGAAGGAACTGCATATCCTGACCCGCGACGGCAAGATGAACCAGGACAGCCGCCGCAAGCTGAAGCAGGTGTATCACCTGTTCCAGTTCATCGAGCCGCTGCTCGCGAGCGTGCAGGCCGATCGCGGCGCGGTGACGCTCGTCGATCACGGCGCCGGCAAGTCGTATCTCGGCTTCATCCTGTACGACCTGTTCTTCAAGCAGCAGCCGGGACACGGCACGCCGGCGTTCGCGTCGCATGTGTACGGGATCGAGACGCGCGAGGAGCTCGTCGCGCGTTCGACCGAACTGGCCGCGCGGCTCGGGTTCGGCGGCATGTCGTTCCTGAATCTGTCGGTCGCCGATTCGATCACGTCGCCGAAGCTGCCCGACACGGTCGACGTTGTCACCGCGCTGCACGCGTGCGACACCGCGACCGACGACGCGATCCGCTTCGCGCTCGCCAAGCGCGCACGGCACATCGTGCTCGTGCCGTGCTGCCAGGCCGAAGTCGCGGGCGTGCTGCGCCGCCACAAGGGCAAGTCGCTGGCGAACGCGCTGACCGAAGTGTGGCGTCATCCGCTGCATACGCGCGAATTCGGCAGCCAGATCACGAACGTGCTGCGCTGCCTGCAGCTCGAGGCGCACGGCTATCAGGTGAGCGTGACCGAGCTGGTCGGCTGGGAACATTCGATGAAGAACGAGCTGATCATCGCGCAGTACAAGAACCTGCCGCGCCGACGCCCGAGCGAGCGGCTGAACGAGATCCTCGACATGTTCGGGCTCGCCGAGCTGCGCGAGCGCTTTTTCGTTCCGCAGCGCGACGCGGCGGCCGGCGAAACGGTCGAACAGCACGCCGGCTGACGCCTACGCGCACGGCACGCGTGCGCGCACATCGAGCGGAGCCGGCGGCGCTAGACGTCGTCGCCCGCGCCGCTCATCCACTCGCGCCAGCCGTCGTGGCCGAGGCGGCGCAGGGTTTCCTGGTTTTTTTCGTAGATCGCGGCGGCGTCCGGAAACGCGTCGACCGCGCGCGCGATGCTGTCCTCGCGCAGCAGATGCAGGATCGGATACGGCGCGCGGTTCGTGTAGTTCTCGATGTCGTCGGGCTCGCTGCCGTCGAACCGATACTGCGGGTGAAAGCTCGCGATCTGCAGCACGCCGTCGAGTTTCAGCTGCTGCACGAGGCGATCGGCGAAGAACAGCGCGTCGTTGTAGTCGACGAAATCCGCGAACGCGTGCGGATAGATCACGAGCGTCGTGTCGATCTGCCGCAGATCGGCCGCTTCCAGCGCGCGCAGTTCGGCCTCGAGATCGGCGAGCGCCGTGTCGAGCGCGGTCGCGTCGCTGACCGCATAGCGCACCTGATCCTTCACGTACACGCTCTTCGCGAACGGGCACAGATTGAGCCCGATCACCGCGCGCGCGAGCCAGTGACGCGTGGCGGCGACGATTTCGTCGGTGGATTCGGGGCGGGTGTCGATCATCGGAAACGGACGGGAAGGGCGGCAACGGCCGCATTGTAGCGGGCGCGCGCGGCCGCTACGCGCAGGCGGCCTCGATCAGCTGCGTGACGAGCGCCGGTGCGATGCCGATCGGCGTTTCGCCGTGCCGGTACGTCTGGCTTGCCGCATAGATCCCTTCGATCACGAGCGCGAGCGAATCGGCGAGCGCCTTCGGATCGCGCGCGCCGGCCGCTTCGCAGAGCGCGACGAGCCGCTTCATCAGCTGTTCCTTGTTCTGCGCGACGCGCTCGCGCGCCGGATGCGACGCGTCCGGAAATTCGGCAGCGACGTTGACGAACGGGCAGCCGCGGTAGTCTTTCTGCGTCGCGCGCTCGGCGAGATCGACGAAATACTGGATCAGCTGCGCCTTCGGCTCGCCCGGATGCTTCGCGAGGCTCGCGTCGACGCGCTCGAAGAAGCACGCATCCATGCGCGCGAGATACGCGAGGATCAGGTCGTCCTTCGACGAGAACTGACGATACAGGCTCATCTTGTTGACGCCGGCGAGCTCGACGACCGCTTCGACGCCGACGCTGCGCACGCCTTCCCGGTAAAACAGTTCCTGCGCGGCGCGCAGCAGATGCTCCTGTGCGGTGGCGCCGGCGATCGCGCGGCGCGTGCGGCGAGCTGGCGGCTTGGCGGCCTCGATGCCCGACATGATGACCCTCGACTGCGTGGTGAATTGCTTGACATGTTACCGACTGGTCACTACGATCGCAACACACTTGTGACCGGTCAGTAACAATGCCGGTCCGGACAATGGAAAAATGCCAAGCATCGGCCCGGGTCAGCCGATGCGGTGTGCGGCGGAGGTGGCCCGGTCGAAATGGGCGGCGCGCGGGCGCGTGCCGGCCGACTGGAGAACGCGAGATGAACTGGGCAGTGAGACGAATCGGCGGGCGGTTCCATTACGGATGGCTCGCGGCGGCGGTGGTATTCCTGATCCTGCTGGCCGCGGCCGGCACGCGCGCGACGCCGAGCGTGCTGATGGTGCCGCTCGAGCGCGAGCTCGGCTGGAGCCGCGCGGCGATTTCGCTCGCGATCTCGGTCAACATCGCGCTGTACGGGCTGACGGGGCCGTTCGCGGCTGCCGCGATGCAGCGCTTCGGCCTGCGGCCGACGATCCTGACGGCGCTCGCGACGATGGGCGCCGGCGTCGCGCTGTCGTCGATGATGACGCAGAGCTGGCAGATGGTGCTGATCTGGGGGCTGATGGTGGGTTGTTCGACGGGCGTCGTCGCGCTGACGCTGTCCGCGACGTTCGTCACGCGCTGGTTCCATGCGCGCCGCGGCCTCGTGATGGGGATTCTGACCGCGAGCACGGCCACCGGCCAGCTCGTGTTCCTGCCGATGCTCGCGGCGATCGCGCAGCGTCACGGCTGGCGGCCGGTCGTGCTGGTCGTCGCGCTCGCGGCGGCGATCGTGATCCCGCTCGTCGCGTTGCTGCTGCCCGAACGGCCGGCCGACGTGAAGCTGCGTCCGTACGGCGAGCCGGCCGATGCACCGGCCGCGCCCGACGCGACGAAGGAGAATCCGCTCGCGGTCGCGTTTCGCACGCTGCTCACGGCGAGCCGCTCGCGCGATTTCTGGCTGCTGTTCTTCAGCTTCTTCATTTGCGGCGCGAGCACCAACGGCTACGTCGGCACGCACCTGATCGCGATGTGCAGCGACTACGGGATGACGGAAGTGCAGGGCGCGTCGCTGCTCGCCGCGATGGGCGTGTTCGACCTGTTCGGTACGACGCTGTCGGGCTGGCTGTCGGATCGCTACGACAACCGCGTGCTGCTGTTCTGGTACTACGGGCTGCGCGGGCTGTCGCTGATCTATCTGCCGCATGCGTTCGGCATCGACTTCTTCGGGCTGCCGCTGTTCGCGATGTTCTACGGGCTCGACTGGATCGCCACCGTGCCGCCGACCGTGCGGCTCGCGACCGACGTGTTCGGCAAGGCGGCCGCGCCGGTCGTATTCGGCTGGATCGTCGCCGGCCATCAGCTCGGCGCGGCGTTCGCGGCGCTCGGCGCGGGGATGCTGCGGGCGAGCCTCGGCACCTACACGATCGCGTCGATGATCTCGGGCGGGCTCTGCATCGTCGGCGCGCTGATCGTGCTGCGGATCAACCGCGGACCGTCGCGCGCGGCCGCGCAGGCCGCCTGAATACGGCGGCCGCCGCGTGCGGCCGCCCTTTGCAGGTACGGCGATTTGCATTGTCCGCGGCGATCGGGCGCGTGTCGCCGCAAGCGGTTATGCTTGCGTTTCGGCGAGGCGTTCGCGCCCCTTCATCGATGTCAGCGAGGAACCGCATGTCTGTCAAACCTGCTCCCACTACCGTTTCGATTCACGAACTGATCGCGGGCCGCTGGAGCCCGCGTGCCTATTCCGATGCGCCGATCAGCGCGGCCGACCTGCATGCGGTGCTGGAGGCGGCGCGCTGGGCGCCGTCCGCGTACAACGCGCAGCCGTGGCGCTTCATCGTGTTCGATCGCACGCGGGACGAAGCCGCGTTCAAGCGTGCATTCTCGACGCTCGTGCCGTTCAATCAGGGCTGGAACGCGCCGGCGCCGGTGCTGATCGCAGTCACCGCGCATACGCTCACGCCGAAGGGCGAGCCCGCACCGACCGCGCTGTACGACGCGGGCGCGGCTGCGATGTCGCTCGTGCTGCAGGCGCACGCGCTCGGGCTCGCCGCACACCAGATGAGCGGCTTCGATGCGAACGCGTTCCGCGAGGCGTTCGAGATCCCGGCCGACGTCGCGATTCCCGCGATCATCTCGCTCGGCCACTACGGCAACGTCGACAAGCTCGATCCGGTGCTGCGCGATCGCGAGAAGGCGCCGCGCACGCGTCATCCGCTCGGCGAGATCGTCTACGCGGGCGCGTGGAAGAAGGGCTTCGAAGCGGCCGCGTGAAGGCTGGTGCGCGGCGCGGCGGAGCGCGCCGCGGGCGCCGCGCGACCGGCGCGACGGCCATACGCCGATCGCGCCCGCCCGTTGTGATCGCGCGGGCTTCATGTTAAAAAGCCCGTCCTTTCCGTTTTCGCGCCGGCCATGCGGCGGCTCTTTCCCATGACTTACTGCGCGATCGATTTCGGTACGTCCAATTCCGCCGTGGCGCTGCCTCACGGCGACGGCATGCGGCTCGCGCCCGTCGAGGGCGACCACCTGACGCTGCCCACCGCGATTTTCTTCAACAACGACGAGGAGACGGTCGAATACGGCCGTGCGGCGCTCGCATCGTACATCGACGGCTTCGACGGCCGGCTGATGCGCTCGATGAAGAGCATCCTCGGTTCGCCGCTCGCCGAGACGACGACCGATCTCGGCGACGGCACCGCGATCGCCTATACCGACGTGATCGCGCGTTTCCTGCAACACCTGAAACAGAAGGCCGAGGCGTGCGCGGGCGCGCCGATCCGCCGTGCGGTGCTCGGCCGCCCGGTGTTCTTCGTCGACGACGATCCGCGCGCCGACCGCCTCGCGCAGAACCAGCTGCAGGCGGCCGCGCAGTCGGTCGGATTCGCCGACGTGCGGTTCCAGTACGAGCCGATCGCGGCCGCGTTCGACTACGAGTCGCGCCAGCAGGCGGAGCGGCTGGTGCTCGTCGCCGACATCGGCGGCGGCACGTCCGACTTCTCGCTGGTGCGCGTCGGCCCGGACCGCATGACGCGCCTCGACCGCAAGGACGACGTGCTCGCGCATCACGGCGTGCACGTCGCCGGCACCGACTACGACCGGCGCGTCGAGCTGTCGGCGATCTTGCCCGCGTTCGGCTATCGCGCGCTCGATCCGGAAGGCCGCGAGCTGCCGAACCGGATCTATTTCGATCTGGCGACCTGGCATCTGATCAATACGGTCTATACGCCGAAGCGGCTCGGCGAGCTGAAGCTGATGAAGCATCTGTACCGCGACGCGCGGCAGCACGAGCGGCTCGTGCGCGTGGTCGAGCAGCGGCTTGGGCATGCGCTGATGGCGCGCGCGGAAGAGGCGAAGATCGGCGTGGCCGCGGGCGGGGAGACGATGATCGACCTGAACGATGTCGAAGAGGATCTGCAGATCGCCTTCGACGCGGCGCGCCTGATCGATGCGAGCCGCGAGGACACCGCACGGATCGTCGATGCCGCACGCGAAACGGTGCGGCTGGCGGGCGTCGCGCCGCGCGACGTCGGCGCGCTGTACTTCACGGGCGGCTCGACCGGCTTGGCGTTCCTGTCGGGCGCGCTGGCGGCCGCGTTTCCGGACGCGCAGCCGGTGTTCGGCGACCGCCTCGCCAGCGTCGCGACGGGCCTCGGCATTCACGCGCAGCGACTGTTCGGCTGACCGGCCGACGCGCGTTGCGCACGCGCTGCGCGCCGTGCCTGGCACGCTCCGACGCGACAAATAAAAAGCCCCGCCGAAGCGGGGCTTTTTTCACGAAATCTCGCGCAGCAATTACAGCGGGCGGATGTTCGCAGCTTGCAGACCCTTCGGGCCCGTCTTCACTTCGAATTCGACCTTCTGGTTTTCTTGCAGCGTCTTGAAACCTTCGACGCGGATTTCCGAGAAGTGCGCGAACAGATCGTCGCCGCCGCCTTCCGGGGTGATGAAGCCGAAGCCCTTTGCGTCATTGAACCACTTGACGGTACCGGTTGCCATGTTACTTGTTCCTAAAAAGATAAAACGGGGCCGAAGCCCATGGGGTGCGGAAAATCAAGGAAGGGGGTAATGGGACCAACCGGAGTACCGTTGATGGGCGAACTACGAAAGACCAATTCACTCGCCGCTTGAAATCCTGCGAAGTCCGTTATACGGCTAATCGGGCGCGCGGTCAACCGTATTTCCATGTCCTCAGGGTTATTGCGGATATTTAAGCTTACAAACATTGCAGAAACGCCGGATTTTTTGTAGGGGGCGATCGATTTTGGCGCCAACTTGGAGGTGCAACCGTTAAACTACGCGCCGCGCGGACCAGGTTGCCCCGATCGGGTGACCTGTCCCCCCAAGAATGCGTGCGCGGCGCAGTTCGAGCCGATCCCGAACTGCGGGCCGACCATGCTTTTTGAGACACAGGAGAGGATGTGAAGAGTTCTATACAACGGAACATCGGCCCGTTTGCATTGATGCTGACGGGGCTGGGTTCGATTATCGGCTCGGGCTGGCTGTTCGGTGCCTGGAAAGCCGCCAAGATCGCCGGTCCGGCGGCGATCTGCGCGTGGATCATCGGCGCCGTCGTGATTCTCGCGATTGCGCTGACGTACGCGGAGCTCGGTGCGATGTTCCCCGAGTCGGGCGGGATGGTGCGTTACGCGCGCTACTCGCATGGGTCGCTGGTGGGCTTCATCAGCGCATGGGCGAACTGGATTGCGATCGTGTCGGTGATTCCGATCGAAGCCGAGGCGTCGATCCAGTACATGAGCACGTGGCCGTATCCGTGGGCGCATGCGCTGTTCGTCAACGGGGAATTGACGACGCCGGGCCTGCTGCTGTCGGCCGTGCTGGTGGTCGTGTACTTCCTGCTGAACTATTGGGGCGTGAAGGCCTTCGCGCGGGCGAACACCGCCATCACGATCTTCAAGTTCCTGATCCCGGGCCTGACGATCCTCGGCCTGATGCTGACGAGCTTCCATTCGGAAAACCTCGGCACGAGCTCCGGCGCGAGCTTCGCGCCGTACGGCTGGTCGGCCGTGCTGACCGCAGTGGCGACGAGCGGCATCGTGTTCGCGTTCAACGGCTTCCAGAGCCCGGTGAACCTTGCCGGTGAAGCGCGCAACCCGTCGCGCAGCGTGCCGTTCGCGGTGATCGCGTCGATTCTGCTCGCGCTCGTGATCTACGTGCTGCTGCAGATGGCCTACATCGGCGCGGTGAATCCGGCCGACGTCGCGAAGGGCTGGCAGCACTTCAACTTCTCGTCGCCGTTCGCGGAACTCGCGATCGCGCTGAACCTGAACTGGCTCGCGATCCTGCTGTACGTCGACGCGTTCATCAGCCCGAGCGGTACCGGCACGACCTACATGGCGACGACCACGCGGATGATCTACGCGATGGAGCGCAACAACACGATGCCGAAGATGTTCGGCAACGTGCACCCGCTCTACGGCGTGCCGCGCCAGGCGATGTGGTTCAACCTGCTCGTGTCGTTCATCTTCCTGTTCTTCTTCCGCGGCTGGAGCTCGCTCGCGGCCGTGATCTCGGTCGCGACCGTGATCTCGTACCTGACGGGCCCGATCAGCCTGATGGCGCTGCGCCGTGCGGCGACCGACATCGAGCGTCCGCTGTCGATTCCGGCGATGAAGCTGATCGCGCCGTTCGCGTTCGTCTGCGCGTCGCTGATCCTGTACTGGGCGAAGTGGCCGCTGACCGGCGAAATCATCCTGCTGATGATCGTCGCGCTGCCGGTGTACTTCTACTTCCAGGGCAAGTCGGGCTGGACCGGCTGGGGTGCCGACCTGAAGGCGGCATGGTGGCTCGTCGCGTATCTGCCGACGATGGCCGTGCTGTCGCTGATCGGCAGCAAGGAGTTCGGCGGTTACGGCTATCTGCCGTACGGCTGGGACATGCTGGTCGTCGCCGTGATCTCGCTCGGGTTCTACTTCTGGGGCGTGAACACCGGCTACCGGACGCAGTATCTCGACGAGCGCGAGTCGCACGACGAGATCCTCGAAGGCATCGGCGCCTGACGCAAGCCGCCCGCTCTGCCGCCGGAATCGGCGGCGGCCGAGCGCGCAAGCAAGCCCGCCCGAGCAGCGATGCTCGGGCGGGCTTTTTGTTTTGTGCGGTCCGGCAGGGGCGCCAAGCGGGGCGGGCAGCGAGGCCCGCAGCCGGCGCGGCCGCTCAGGCCGTCGCGCTCGAGAACACGTAGTTCGTCATGGCCAGCACGCGCTGATACGTGCCGAGCGCCTGGATGCCGAGCCGGTAGTCGTCGTCGGCCGCGCCGAGCGCCGCGAACACCGGCAGCAGATGCTCGTCGGTCGGATGCATCAGCGCCGCGTGCGGCGCCTGCCTGCGGTAGTCGAGCAGCGCGTCGATGTCGCGCTCGGCGAGCTTCGTCTCGAACCAGTCGGTGAATTCCGCGACGCGCGGATCGGCGTCCTCCGGCGACGCGCCGAAATCCGCCGCGCGCAGATTGTGCGTGATCTGGCCCGAACCGATCACCATCACGTCCTCATCGCGCAGCGGCCGCAGCGCGCGGCCGACGGCGAAGTGATGCGCGGCGTCCGCGCGCGGCTGGATCGACAGCTGCGCGACCGGCACGTCGGCGTGCGGGAACATCAGCAGCATCGGCACCCACGCACCGTGATCGAGGCCGTGCTCGAGCGTCGCGGTCGCGATGCCCGCCGCATTCAGGAGGTCGGCCGCATGCTGCGCGACGTCGGGCGCGCCGGGCGCCGGGTAGCGGATTTCGTAGAGCGCGCGCGGAAAGCCGTAGAAGTCGTGAATCGTGTCCGGATGCGCGGCAATGCTCGCGACGGGTTGCTGCGTGCCCCAGTGCGCGGACAGCATCAGCACCGCGCGCGGGCGTGGCAGTTCGGCACCGAGTTCGGCGAATGCGCCGGACGGCAATGCCGGATCGATCGGCAGCGTCGGCGCGCCATGCGACAGGTAAAGCGAAGGCAAGCGGTTCATGTCGGTGGCCTGCTGAAGGGATGTTGCGTTCGACTATAGATCCGCACGCGAGATTGATAAACAGCGGTTCTGGATTTTATTGAATCTCTATGGTTGATAATCGAACCGCACATCGGCTCGCCGGCCATTCGCATCATCTGCGGAAGGCTTTCGCCGAACTTGGGCGAAAATCGGCGAAGATGGCTAGAAAACGGCGATGTTTCGCCGCGAGAGACGCGCTACTGCGCGTGACGGAGCCCTGCCCACGGCGTCGTGAGCGGCGTATCGGGTGCGAACAGGTCGAGCACGCGCGTGACGGTCTGGTCGACGAGTTCGTCGATCGTCTTCGGCATCGCATAAAACGCCGGCAGCGGCGGGAACACGATGCCGCCCATTTCGGTGACGGCCGTCATGTTGCGCAGATGCGCGAGATTGAACGGCGTTTCGCGCACCATCAGCACCAGGCGGCGACGTTCCTTCAGCGTCACGTCGGCCGCGCGCGTGATCAGGTTGTCGGACAGCCCGTGCGCGATGCTCGCGAGCGTCTTCATCGAGCAGGGCGCGATCACCATGCCGTGCGTCGCGAAGGAGCCGGACGCGATCGTCGCGCCGACGTCGCGCACCGAATGGACGACGTCCGCGCGGCTTTCGACGTCGGACTTCGACAGCTTCAGTTCGTGCTGGATATTGAGCCAGCCGGCGTTCGAGATCAGCAGATGCGTCTCGACGCCGCCGGCGGCGCGCAGCAGATCGAGCAGCCGCAGGCCGTAGATCGCGCCGGTCGCGCCGGTGATCGCGACGATCAGCCGGCGACGCGGCGCGCTGGGAGAGACCATCGGGGAAGCGGTGTTACGCGGCGGCGAACAGTTGCTGCAGTTCGCCCGACTGGTACATCTCCATCATGATGTCCGAGCCGCCGATGAATTCGCCCTTCACGTACAGCTGCGGGATGGTCGGCCAGTTCGAGAATTCCTTGATCCCCTGGCGGATCTCTTCGTCCTCGAGCACGTTGACCGTCTTGAACTGATCGACGCCGCAGGCCTTCAGCACCTGCACCGCGCGGCCGGAAAAGCCGCACATCGGGAATTGCGCGTTGCCCTTCATGAAGAGCACGACCGGGTTTTCGTCGACGATTTGCTTGATACGTTGTTGGGTGTCCATGACTGACCTTGCGTTTGCGGGGCGTTAGATCGAAATGATAGCGGATTTCAACCGGGCGGGCCGGGCGTCAGCGGGGCAGGCGGCCGCCCGTCGTGCGTTCGATCGCGGCGAGATCGGCGAGCGATTCGACCGCGTCGAAACCGTGCGAGGCGAGCAGCGCGCGCACCGCTTCGGCCTGATCGTAGCCGTGCTCGATCCACAGCGTGCCGCCCGGCTTCAGGTGCGCACGCGCGCCGGCGACGATCGTGCGGATCGCGCTCAGCCCGTCTGCGTCGTCGGTCAGCGCGCCGCGCGGCTCGAAGCGCAGGTCGCCTTGCGACAGATGCGGATCGTGCCGCGCGATATACGGCGGATTGCTGACGATCGCGTCGAAGGCGAGCGCGGGATCGAGTGCCGCGTACCAGTCGCTTTGCAGCCACTGCAGCGGGCCGCCGGGGCGGCGCGCGTCGAGCAGTTTGTCGGCGTTGCGCTGCGCGACCGCGAGCGCGGCGGCCGACCGGTCGAGCGCCCATACGCGCGCGTCGGGCCGCTCGGCCGCGATCGATACCGCGATCGCGCCGCTGCCGGTGCCGAGATCGAGCACGGCCGGATGCGCGAGCCCGTCGATCGCGTCGAGCGCCGCTTCGACGAGCAGTTCGGTTTCGGGACGCGGGATCAGCACGTCGGGCGTCACGTCGAACGGGCGGCCGAAGAACTCGCGCATCCCGACGAGCTGCGCGACGGGCTCGCCGGCCGCGCGGCGCGCTTCGAGCGCACGATAGCGTTCGACCGCCTCTGCGTCGAGCGGCCGATCGCCGCGCGTGATCAGCTGCGTGCGCGTCCAGCCGAGCGCGTGCGCGAGCAGCACGCGCGCGTCGACCGCATCGAGCGGCGTCGCGCGCAGCAGGTCGTCGGCGGTCGGTGCGGACATCGTCGCGGCCTCAATCGGCGTCGCCGAGCGACGCGAGCAGCTCGGCCTGATGCTCGCTGACGAGCGCGCCGATCAGTTCGTCGAGATCGCCGTCCATGATCGCCTCGAGCCGGTAGAGCGTCAGGTTGATCCGGTGATCGGTCATGCGGCCCTGCGGGAAGTTGTACGTGCGGATCCGCTCGGAACGGTCGCCCGAGCCGATCAGGCTCTTGCGCGTCGCGGCTTCCTTCGCGTGCTGCTCGTGATACTGCTTGTCCTTGATGCGCGCGGCGAGCACCTTCAGCGCGCGATCCTTGTTCTTGTGCTGCGAGCGGTCGTCCTGGCACTCGACGACGATCCCGGTCGGCAGGTGCGTGACACGCACCGCGGAATCGGTCTTGTTGATGTGCTGGCCGCCCGCGCCCGAGGCGCGGAACGTGTCGATCCGCAAGTCGGCCGGATTGATCTCGACTTCGCCGATTTCGTCCGCCTCCGGCATCACGGCGACCGTGCACGCGGACGTATGGATGCGCCCCTGCGTTTCGGTGGCCGGCACGCGCTGCACGCGATGGCCGCCCGACTCGAACTTCAGCCGCGAATACGCGCCCTGGCCGGCGATCCGCACGATCACTTCCTTGTAGCCGCCGAGATCGGACGGACTTTCCGACATCATCTCGACCTGCCAGCGCTGCCGTTCCGCGAAGCGCAGGTACATGCGCAGCAGATCGCCGGCGAACAGCGCCGATTCGTCGCCGCCGGTGCCCGCGCGAATTTCGACGAAGATGTTGCGATCGTCGTTCGGATCCTTCGGCAGCAGCATCTTCTGCAGCTCGACCTCGAGCCGCGTCATCCGCTCGCGCGCGCTGCGGATTTCTTCCTCGGCGAAATCGCGCATCGACGGATCGGCGAGCAATTCCTGCGCGGCCGTCTCGTCGCTGCGCGACTGGCGCCACAGCGCGTACTGCTCGACGACCGGGCCGAGTTCCGCGTGTTCGCGCGTGAGCTTGCGGTACTGGTCGAGATCGGCCGTGACGTTTTCGCGGCTCAGCAGATCGTTCAGTTCGGCCAGCCGGGTGGACAGCTGGTCGAGCTTGCGTTGCATGCTCGTCTTCATGGTGTGGAGCGGCGCTCCCGGGCAAGGAGTATTCGGAAAGGATAGGCCGGCCGGCAGCCGGCGGCAGTGCGATCGGCCGGCGCTAGTGGCCGGACTGATCGTTGGAGCGCGGCGCGTGCTGGTAGAAACCACGCATCAGCTCGATCAGCGAATCGCGATCGGCGCCGTTCACGCGGTTGAGCGCACTCGTCGGGCCGTGGATCAGCTTGTTGGTCAGCGCCTGCGACAGCGCTTCGAGCACGGCGGCCGGATCGTCGCCGCGAGCGAGCATTTTCTGCGCCTTCTCGACTTCCAGGCGGCGCAGCGCGTCGGCCTGCGTGTGCATGTGACGGATCACCGGCACGACGCTGCGCGTATCGAGCCACTGCATGAAATTCTGCACGCGCGTCTCGATGATCGCTTCGGCCTGCGCGACCGCCGCCTGACGCGATGCATTGCCTTCGCGCACGATCGCGCCGAGATCGTCGACGGTGTACAGGAACACGTCCTTCAGCTTGCCGACTTCGGGCTCGATGTCGCGCGGCACGGCGAGATCGACCATGAAGATCGGACGGTGGCGGCGCGCCTTCACGGCGCGCTCGACCGCGCCGAGGCCGATGATCGGCAGCGTCGACGCGGTGCACGACACGATGATGTCGAATTCCTGCATCCGCGCCGGCAGGTCCGACAGCGGCATCGCGCGGCCGTTGAAGCGTTCGGCGAGCCGCTGGCCGCGCTCGGCCGTGCGGTTCGCGACGACAAGCTCGCGCGGGCCTTGCGCGGCGAAGTGCGTCGCGCAGAGCTCGATCATTTCACCGGCGCCGATGAACAGCACGCGCTGATCCGACACCTTTTCGAAGATCCGCTGCGCGAGGCGTACCGCGGCGGCCGCCATCGACACCGACTGCGCGCCGATTTCCGTCGTGCCGCGCACTTCCTTCGCAACCGCGAACGTGCGCTGGAACAGCTGGTTCAGATAGGTGCCGAGCGCGCCGGCTTCGGACGCGGTACGCACCGCGTCCTTCATCTGGCCGAGGATCTGCGTTTCGCCGAGCACCATCGAATCGAGGCCCGAGGCGACGCGAAATGCGTGCCGGACCGCTTCGGACTGCGGCAGCGCATAGACGTGCGGCGCCAGTTCATCGACCGGAATGCGGTGATAGTCGGACAGCCAGCGGATCGCGGCATCGCGCGCCGCGCGATCGTCGGTTGCGCAGTAGAGCTCGGTACGGTTGCAGGTGGACAGGATCGCCGCTTCGGGCGCGTTCGGCGCCTGCGGGCCGAGAAAGACGTTCTTGAACGTGACGAGAGCCGGCTTGATCTGCTCGAGCGGAAACGCCACGCGTTCGCGCAAGGCGACTGGCGCAGTGTGGTGGTTGATTCCGATCGTGAGGAGTTGCATATCGAGGGCTATCGTTTAGCCGCATATTATAGCGTCTCGGCGGATTGCTCACCTGCGCTGTAGCGGGCGTCCGCGATGCGCGGGCGGCGATTTGGGGGCTCGATCGGCACGCGATCGAGCTGATAGCCGTAGCCGTACAGCGGCAGCAGCCGGTAGCCGCGTTCCGGCAGCAGCCGCAGCTTGCTGCGCAGCCGCGATGCGTGCGTGTCGAGCGTGCGCGACTTCATGTCGCGGTGGCGCGCCCACACCGTCTCGAGGATATGTGCGCGCGACACCGGCCGCGACAGGTTCGCGAGCAGCAGCCGCGCGAAGCGGAACTCCTTCGGCGTGAGCGCGACGGTGTGCTGGCCGAAGCTGACGAGCAGGTGCGTCGCATCGAACGCGAATTCGCCATACATTTCGCGCGAGCGCACCGGCGGCCGCCGCACACCCGCGCGCCGGCTCAGCGCGGTCACGCGTGCCAGCAGCTCGGGCCCGCCGACCGGGCGCACGAGGCAGTCGTCGGCACCCGCATGCAGGCAGGCGACGATTTCGCTTTCGCGTGACAGCTGGAAGACGGCGATCGCGGGCAGCCCGGGCAAGACCGCCTGCGCACGCGGAATGATGTCTTCGGCAGGGCTGTCGCCGGCCCAGCCCGCGACGATCAGCATGTCGCAGGTGTCGCCTGCAAACCATTCGAAGAACGCCGCGCTGGTGGAAAATGCGTGGCAAACGTGACCGCCGATGAAGAGCTGGCGATTCAGGAACGCGGCGTGGTCCGCGTCCGGATCGATCAGAGCGATTCGCATGATGTGTGTTCAATGCGGCAGCCGGTGCGCGCTTGCCATAACGTCGACTGGGCCCCTACACTCGAACGTTCGCGGCGCCCGGCTGTCCCGGGTTCGATGGATGATCGATGCTAGCCGCTGGCAACGTTCACGCCTATTGGACGAATCTGAATTTATAGAAGGCGTCGAATGAACTGGTTTGGGATTGTTGTCCTGGGGGCGGCCGTCGGGCTCGTCGGCCGCTGGCTGCACCCGATGCGGCGTGCGGGCCGGCCGGCGTGGTGGGCGTCGGTGCTCGTCGGCATCGCGGCGGCGGCCGCCGCGCGCATGCTCGGCAACCTCTCGGGACTGTTTTACGACGGCGAAACGCTCGAATGGCCGGTCTGTACCGGCGCCGCGTTCGTCGCCGTCGCCGTGACGGTCGCGCTCGCGGCCCGTCGATGAAAGCTCTCAGGTGAAATCATGAATGCCCGTCTTCCCGAAGTCTCGCCGGTGCCGGCCCGGCTCGCGCTGCTGCGCGACGCGATGGTCCGCGAGGACCTGGCCGCGTATCTCGTACCGTCCGCCGATCCGCATCTGTCCGAATACCTGCCCGAGCGCTGGCAGGCCCGCCGCTGGTTGTCCGGCTTCACGGGCTCGGTCGGCACGCTCGTCGTGACCGCCGATTTCGCGGGCCTCTGGGTCGACAGCCGCTACTGGGTGCAGGCCGAAGTCGAGCTCGCCGGCACCGGCGTGCAGCTGATGAAGATGACGGGCGGCCAGCAGAGCGCGCCGCACGTGGACTGGCTCGCGCAGAACGTGCCGGCCGGTGCGACGGTCGGCGTCGACGGCGCGGTGCTCGGCGTCGCCGCCGCGCGCGCGCTGACGGCGGCGCTCAGCGCGCGCGGGATCGCGCTGCGCACCGATCTCGACCTGCTCGACGCGATCTGGCCCGAGCGGCCGGCGCTGCCCGCCGACCCGGTGTTCGAGCACGTCGCGCCGCAAGCCGACACGACGCGCGCGAGCAAGCTCGCCGACGTGCGGCGCGCGATGCAGGCGCAGGGCGCGCAATGGCATTTCGTGTCGACGCTCGACGATCTCGCGTGGCTGTTCAATCTGCGCGGCGCGGACGTCAGCTTCAATCCGGTATTCGTTGCGCACGCAATGATCGGCATCGACAGCGCGACCTTGTTCGTCGCCGACGGCAAGGTGTCGCCCGCGCTGGCCGCGTCGCTCGCGCAGGACGGCGTCGAGGTGCGGCCGTACGGCGACGCGCGGGCGGCGCTCGCCGCGCTGCCGGACGGCGCGACGTTGCTGGTCGACCCGCGCCGCGTGACGTTCGGCACGCTCGAAGCCGTGCCGGCCGGCGTGAAGCGCGTCGAGGCCGTGAACCCGTCCACGTTCGCGAAATCGCGCAAGACGCCCGCCGAGATCGCGCATGTGCGCGTGACGATGGAGCACGACGGCGCGGCGCTCGCCGAATTCTTCGCGTGGTTCGAGCAGGCCGTGAACCGCGACACGATTACCGAGCTGACGATCGACGAGCAACTGACCGCCGCGCGCGCACGGCGCCCCGGCTACGTGTCGCCGAGTTTCGCGACGATCGCCGGCTTCAACGCGAACGGCGCGATGCCGCATTACCGCGCGACGCCTGCGTCGCATGCGACGATCGCCGGCGACGGGCTGCTGCTCGTCGACTCGGGCGGCCAGTACCTGACGGGCACGACCGACATCACGCGCGTCGTGCCGGTCGGCACCGTCAGCGATCTGCAGCGGCGCGATTTCACGATCGTGCTGAAGTCGATGATGGCGCTGTCGCGTGCGCGTTTCCCGCGCGGCATCCGCTCGCCGATGCTTGACGCGATCGCGCGCGCGCCGATGTGGGCGGCCGGTCTCGACTACGGTCACGGCACCGGCCACGGCGTCGGCTATTTCCTGAACGTGCACGAAGGTCCGCAGGTGATTTCGCACTACGCGCCGGCCGAGCCGTACACGGCGATGGAAGAAGGGATGATCACGTCGATCGAGCCGGGCGTGTACCGCCCCGGCCAGTGGGGCGTGCGGATCGAGAACCTGGTCGTGAATCGCGCGGCCGGGCAGACCGAGTTCGGCGATTTCCTCGCGTTCGAGACGCTGACGCTGTGCCCGATCGACACGCGCTGCGTGCTGATCGAGATGCTGCACGAGGAAGAGCGCGCGTGGCTCAACGCGTATCACGCGACGGTGCGCGAGCGCGTCGGCCGGCACGTGAGCGGCGACGCGAAAGCATGGCTCGACGCACGCACGCAGCCGATCTGACGCGGCGAGCGGCACGGGCCGCGCGGCGGCCCGACGGCAACGACGGCGAGGAGCGACGATGGCGGATACCGCAGTGATCGTGGTCGACATGCAGCGCGGGCTCGTGCAGCGGGCGACGCCCGCGTACCGGCTCGACGACGTCGTGTCGGGCATCAACCGGCTGACCGCGGCGGCGCGCGCCGCGCGTGCGCCCGTGTGCTTCGTGCAGCACGACGGCGACGCGGCCGACGACATCGTGCCCGGCACGCCCGGCTGGGAACTGCATCGCGGGCTCGTCGTCGAGGCCGGCGACTGGCGCATCCGCAAGCGGATGAGCGATGCGTTTCACGACACGCCGCTCGCCGCGCAGCTGGACCGCCACGGCGTCCGGTCGGTGCTGATCTGCGGCTACGCGACCGAGTTCTGCGTCGATGCGGCCGCGCGCCGCGCGGCGCTGCTCGGCTACCGCACGACCGTCGTGTCGGATCTGCATACGACGAATACGCGCGCACACCTGTCGGCCGAGCAGATCGTCGCGCATCATCACTTCATCTGGGAAAACGGTTCGCTGTCGGGCAACGCGGTGACGCCGCGCCCGCTGGCCGACGTGCTCGCAACGGAGCTCGCATGACGATCAAGGCGGTGGTGTTCGATTTCGGCGGCGTGCTGATCGACTGGAGCCCCGAGTATCTGTACCGGAAACTGATTGCCGACGACGCCGAGCGCCGCTGGTTTCTCACGCACGTCTGCGCGATGGAGTGGGTCGTGCGGCAGGACGGCGGACAGACGATCGAAGAAGGCACGAACGAGCTCGTTGCGCAGTTTCCCGAACACGAAGCGCTGATCCGCGCGTTCTACGCACGCTGGCACGAGATGATCGGCGGCGTGCTCGCGGAAGGCGTCGCGCTCGTCGAGCGGCTCGAGGCGCGCGGCATGCCGCTGTTCGGGCTCACGAACTGGTCCGCGCAGACGTTTCCGTATGCATGGGAGCACTTCCCGGTGCTGCGGCGCTTCAAGGACATCGTCGTGTCGGGCCACGTGAAGCTCGTGAAACCCGATCCGGCGATCTACCGCGCGATGCATGCGCGGATCGATCCGCATCTGCCGGGCATCGCGCCGCACGAACTCGTGTTCATCGACGACAACGCGAAGAACGCGGCCGCCGCAACCGCGCTCGGCTGGCACGGCATTCACCACACGAGCGCGGCCGCGACCGAAGCGCGGCTGCGCGAACTCGGCGCGCTCGCGTAAGCCGCCGCCAACAAAAAACCCCGCGCTTCGGACGGACAGCGCGGGGTTTGTGCGTCGGCGGGGACGCCGGCCGATCAGCGCGTGATCGGCTTGTAGCGGATGCGCTTCGGCTTCGCCGCTTCCTCGCCGAGACGTGCGCGCTTGTCGGCTTCGTATTCCTGGTAGTTGCCGTCGAAGAACGTGACCTGCGAGTCGCCTTCGAACGCGAGGATGTGCGTCGCGATCCGGTCGAGGAACCAGCGATCGTGCGAAATCACCATCACCGAGCCCGCGAACTCGAGCAGCGCGTCTTCGAGTGCGCGCAGCGTTTCGACGTCGAGGTCGTTCGACGGTTCGTCGAGCAGCAGCACGTTGCCGCCGGAGATCAGCGTCTTCGCGAGATGCAGCCGGCCGCGCTCGCCGCCGGACAGGTTGCCGACGATCTTCTGCTGGTCGCCGCCCTTGAAGTTGAAGCGGCCGATGTACGCGCGCGACGGCGTTTCGTACTTGCCGACCGTCAGCACGTCGGCGCCGCCCGAGATTTCCTCGAACACCGTCTTCGAGCCGTCGAGCGCATCGCGGCTCTGGTCGACGTACGCGAGCTTCACGGTCGGTCCCGTCACGATCTCGCCCGAATCCGGCTGCTCCTTGCCCGTAATCATCCGGAACAGCGTCGACTTGCCGGCGCCGTTCGGACCGATGATGCCGACGATCGCGCCGGCCGGAATCTTGAAGCTCAGATTGTCGATCAGCAGCCGATCGCCGTACGACTTGCTGACGTTCTTGAATTCGATCACTTCATTGCCGAGGCGATCGCCGACCGGAATGAAGATTTCCTGCGTTTCGTTGCGCTTCTGGTATTCCTGGCTGTTCAGCTCCTCGAAGCGCGCGATACGCGCCTTCGACTTCGCCTGACGGCCCTTCGGGTTCTGGCGCACCCACTCCAGTTCCTTCTTGATCGCCTTCTGGCGCGCGGATTCGGCCGCCTCTTCCTGCTTCAGGCGTTCCTCCTTCTGGTCGAGCCAGCTGCTGTAGTTGCCCTTCCACGGAATGCCGTGGCCGCGGTCGAGTTCGAGAATCCACTCGGCTGCGTTATCGAGGAAGTAGCGATCGTGCGTGACGGCGACGACCGTGCCCGGGAAGCGCACGAGGAACTGCTCGAGCCAGTCGACCGATTCCGCATCGAGGTGGTTGGTCGGTTCGTCGAGCAGCAGCATGTCGGGCTTTTCGAGCAGCAGCTTGCACAGCGCGACGCGGCGCTTTTCGCCGCCCGACAGGTGCTCGATCTTCGCGTCCCACGGCGGCAGGCGCAGCGCGTCGGCCGCCACTTCGAGCTGCTGCTCGGGGCTACCGCCGTCGCTCGACGCGAGGATCGCCTCGTATTTCGCCTGCTCGGCCGCGAGCGCGTCGAAGTCGGCGTCCGGTTCCGCATACGCGGCGTAGATTTCCTCGAGCTTCTTGTTCGCCTGGAACAGATCGCCGAGCCCTTCCTCGACCGCCTCGCGCACCGTCTTGCTCGGATCGAGCTGCGGTTCTTGCGGCAGGTAGCCGATGTTCAGGTTCGGCATCGGCGTCGCTTCGCCTTCAATATCCTTGTCGACGCCCGCCATGATGCGGATCAGCGTCGACTTGCCCGAGCCGTTCAGGCCGAGCACGCCGATCTTCGCGCCCGGAAAGAACGACAGCGAGATGTCCTTCAGAATCTGGCGCTTGGGCGGCACGATCTTGCCGACCCGGTTCATCGTGAAAACGTATTGGGCCATTTCGGTGTGAAGTCAGAAGTGGTTGAGACGGCCGCGCAGCGCGCTGGCGTGGCGGCGTCGGATGATTCGGTACGGAGCGGCCGCGCGGTGCGCGGCGGTGTGCCGCGTGCGGCGACGCGAACGGCTATTGTACTTCGCCGCCGGCTGTCGCTGGCGCGGCTCGGCCGTTTGGCCTAGGCACGCTCAGAGCCACTCGGCGACGCCGCCGTGGCCCGAGCACGTGCCGCGTCGATGGCGGCTGAAGCTGTACGCGCCGTCGCGGCATCGCGCGCTCGCGCCTTCCGGCACGCGGCCCGATTTCGAGCGGGCCGGCGCGTGGACGGTCTCGCCATCGCGATTGCGATAGGTGTCGTGGCGATCGAGGTCGGCCTCGTTGCCGTAGGCGGGCGATGCGCGGAACGCGTGTGCCGGAGCGGACAGCGGCGCGGTGGCGGCGAACAGCGCGATCGACAAGGCTGCGATGCGCGTCGCGCGGCGGAGCAGGGCGGGCATGGTCTTCTCGTGATGTTGTTATTGGAACGGCGCGATGGCCCTGGGCGGCATGCTAACCGATGCGCGGGAGAAGCGGCGCGGCGCGGGCCGGCCGGGGCGCGCGCTGTCGCTACGTCGCGCCGGATATCGATGGCGCGTCGCCGGCGCGCGCGGCATCGAGTATCCAGCGCCGGAACGCAGCCACCTTCGGCCGTTCCGCATGATGCGGCGGGTAGACGAGGTAGTACGCGAAATCGTCGAGCCGTGCGACGTCGGCGAGCTGCACGAGCCGGCCGTTCGCGAGCTCGCCGCGCACCATCGCGGCCGGCAGCAGCCCCGCGCCTTGCCCGGCGACGATCGCCTGCAGCAGCAGGCCCGCATCGTCGAAGGCGGGGCCGCGCGGCGGGCCGAAATCGTCGATGCGCTGCGCATCGAACCAGATGTGCCAGCCTTTGCGCTCGGCATCGTGCAGATGCGGCCAGTCGACAAGGTCGGCCGGCGTGCGCGGCATGCCGAGCCGTGCGACGAGCTCGGGCGATGCGAGCGCGACGATCTCCACCGTCAGCAGGTGCTCGCTGCACAGTCCGGCGTAGCGGCCGAGGCCGTGACGAATCGCGACGTCCACGCCGTCGCGCGCGAAATCCGTGAGTGCATGACTCGTGACGATTTGCAGATCGACGTCCGGACACGCGTCGCGAAACTGCGCAAGGCGCGGCACGAGCCACGCCGACGCGAAAAACGGCGTGACGCTGATCGTCAGCACGCCGCTGTCGGCCGCGCCCGACACACGCTGCGACGCGTCGGCGATCTGCCGGAACGCGTTGCGCACGGGCGGCAGGTAGTCGCGACCCGCGGCGGTCAGCAGGATGCCGCGGTTCACGCGTTCGAACAGCTGCACGCCGAGATGCGTCTCCAGCGTGCGGATCATCTGGCTCACGGCGCCCGGCGTGACCGACAGTTCTTCGGCCGCGGACTTCACCGACAGATGGCGGGCGGCCGCCTCGAATGCGCGCAACGCGTTCAGCGGCGGCAGGCGGGAACGATTCATTGAGTTTTTCTCAATCGAAAGGCCGAGCAAATATCGTTTGAGGCGCTGCGCACGCGCGAGTAACGTCGGTGTGTCGGATCGCGTTGCCGAAGTCGCCGTGGCGGCGGGCGATGCGATCAACATAGTTCAACTATATCCATGACGCAAATCCGGACGCCGGCGTGGCGGCCGGTGCGGCTCGGGAGGAGCATCGTGATCGATCGCCTGCGCACATCGCGCGTGTTCTACGGCTGGTACGTGGTCGCCGCCGCGTTCGCCGTGACGTTCGTCGGATTCGGCAGCGCCTATACGTTCAGCGCGTTCGTCGAGCCGCTGCAGCGCGATTTCGCCGCGTCGCGCGGCCAGATCTCGCTCGTGTTCTCGCTCGCCGGTTTCCTGTATTTCGGCTTCGGCATCGTCAGCGGGCCGCTCGCCGATCGATTCGGCTCGCGGCGGCTGGCCGTCGTCGGCATGTTGCTGACCGCCGCCGGGCTCGCGGCCGCCGGCGCCGCGCGTACGCTGCTGCAGGTCTATGCGGCATACGGGCTCGGCGTGGGCTTCGGCGTCGGCTGCGCGTACGTGCCGGCCGTCGGCGCCGTGCAGCGCTGGTTCGTGCGGCGCCGCGGCTTCGCGTCGGGGCTCGCGGTCGCGGGGATCGGCGTCGGCACGCTCGCGATGCCGCCGCTCGCGTCCGCGCTGATCGCGCAAGTCGGCTGGCGCGGCGCGTACTTTGCGCTGGCCGTGCTTGCGGTCGTGCTCGGCGCGGGGATGTCGCTGCTGATCGAGAACGATCCGCGCGGGCGCGGACTGCTGCCCGATGGCGATGTGACGGATCCGGCCGCCGACGGCGCGTCGGCGTCGGCGGGCGATCGCGGCCCGTGTGCTAAGCGGGCGCCGTCGGATGCGGCGCCGCGGCGCAGTCCGACCGACGTGCCGGCCGCCGGTACGACGGTGCGCGAAGCTGTCATCTCGCGGCCGTTCGCGAGCCTTTACGCGGCTTGCCTCGTCTGCTCGTTCGGCGTGTTCGTGCCGTTCGTGCATCTCGTGCCGTACGCGGTCGATCATGGCGTCGCGCCGGCCGCGGCCGTGCTGCTGCTCGGCGCGATCGGCGTCGGCAGCACGGCCGGGCGCTTCTTCCTCGGCGGCCTCGCCGACCGCTTCGGCCGCCGCGCGTCGTTGCTCGCGATGTTCGCCGGCATGGCTGTCGCGCTCGTCGCGTGGGCGGGCGCCGGCACCGTTGCGACGCTCGCCGCGTTCGCGCTCGTGTTCGGCGTGTTCTACGGCGGCTGGGTCGCCGTGCTGCCCGCGGTCGTGATGGACGCCTTCGGCGGGCGCAATGTCAGCGCGATCATCGGCGTGCTCTATACGAGCGTCGCGTTCGGCACGCTGATCGGGCCGGCCGCGGCCGGCTTCATCTACGACGCGGGCGGCGGCTATCTGGTGCCGATCCTGGCCAGCGCCGCCGCCAACGCGATCGCGTTCGCGATCGTCGCGACGAGCGGGCGCACGCGAGCGGCGGCGCGCGCGGCCGGCCGATAGGCGCACCGCGCGATTTCCGGTAGGGTGGGCGGATCGTGAACCGGCGACGAAACGCGGAGGGCCTCATGACGTTCGACGAAGTTCGGCAAATCGTGCTTGCGTGGCGGGGCGTCGAGGAAGGCACGTCATACGGCACACCCGCGCTGAAGGTGAGGCGCAAGATGCTCGCGCGGCTGCGCGAGGACGGCGACACGCTCGTCGTCAAGGGCGTGGGCCCCGACGAGCGCGCATGGCTCATCGAATCGGAGCCCGACGTGTACTACGTGACCGATCACTACGTCGGCTGGCCGATCGTGCTGGTGCGCCTGTCGGCCGCGAGTCCCGAGGCGGTGACAAACCTGCTTCGGCGCGAATGGGAGGCGATCGTGCCGGCCAAATGGCGGGAAGCGGGCGACGCGAGTTGACGCGTCGATCGGTGCCGGCACGTGCGGCCGAACCGGATCACGCGTTGCATCGATTCGCGTCGATGCAACAAGTGGTTCCATCGAAAATATTCAATTGGTTCTTAGTGAAGAACCGTTTGATGCTTACACTGCATCGCTTCGAAGGCGGCTGACCGAAAGCCGACGGAATCGACGCTCGCGATGCGCCGGCGCGCTGCGCGCCGCATCGCACCCGCAGCTTCGCAGACTGCGCGGCGCGCCGTCCCGCAGCGGCCCGGCGGATTCGCGTGCCGCGCGCACGTGGCTCCATCCCGGCTCAACAAAGACAATCCCCACGCCGTCTTCACGCGACACCCGGTCGTACCGGACCGTTTTTTGGAGAGAGACAGATGAAGGAAAGCAAGACAGGCCTTGGCACCGGCCTGAAGCAGCGGCACGTGACGATGATGTCCATTGCGGGCGTGATCGGCGCGGGCTTGTTCGTCGGTTCCGGCCACGCGATCGCGGAAGCCGGCCCGGCATCGATCCTCGCGTATGCGATCGCGGGCGTGCTGGTCGTGCTCGTGATGCGCATGCTCGGCGAAATGGCCGTCGCGCATCCGGACAGCGGCTCGTTTTCCACCTATGCCGACCGCGCGATCGGCCACTGGGCCGGCTTCACGATCGGCTGGCTGTACTGGTGGTTCTGGGTGCTCGTGATCCCGATCGAGGCGACGGCCGCCGCGACCATCCTCAATGCGTGGTTCCCCGGCATCGCGACGTGGATGTTCGCGCTCGGCATCACGCTGCTGCTGACCATCACGAATCTGTTCTCGGTCAAGAACTACGGTGAATTCGAATTCTGGTTCGCGCTGATCAAGGTCGTCGCGATCGTCGTGTTCCTGTGCGTCGGCGCGGCGGCGATCGTCGGCATCGTGCCGGCGCCGGCCGTGTCGGGCGTGTCGAACCTGTTCGCGCATCACGGCTTCATGCCGAACGGCGCCGGCGCGGTGCTCGCGGCGATGTTGACGACGATGTTCTCGTTTCTCGGCACTGAAATCGTGACGATCGCGGCCGCCGAATCCGACAACCCGCAACGCCAGATCGTGCGTGCGACGAATTCGGTGATCTGGCGCATCACGCTGTTCTATCTCGGCTCGATCCTCGTCGTGGCGGCAATCGTGCCCTGGAACGACCCGCTGCTGCCGGCGCACGGCTCGTATCAGCGTGCGATGGAGCTGATCGGCGTGCCGAACGCGAAGGCGATCATCGATGTGATCGTGCTCGTGTCGGTCGCGAGCTGTCTGAATTCGGCGCTGTACACCGCGTCGCGGATGCTGTTCTCGCTGTCGAAGCGCAAGGATGCGCCCGCGTTCCTGCATCGCACCGATGCGACCGGCACGCCGCGCGCGGCCGTGCTCGCCTCGACCGCGTTCGGCTTCGTGACCGTGATCGCGAACTACCTGATGCCCGAGCAGGTGTTCGGCTTCCTGCTCGCGACCTCGGGCGCGATCGCGCTGCTCGTGTATCTCGTAATCGCGATCTCGCAGCTGCGGATGCGCAGGACGCTCGAAGCGACTGGCGCGGATCTGCCGCTGCGGATGTGGATGTTCCCGTGGCTCACGTGGGCCGTGATCCTGTTCATCTGCGGCACGCTGACCGTGATGCTCGTGAGCGAGGAACACCGGATGGAAGTCGGTGCGACGGCCGTGCTGGCGCTGTTCGTGCTGCTTGCGTCGTGGCTGAACAAGCGAGGTCGCGATGCGCGGGTGGGGGAGGGGCGGCGCGTGTCGGCGACGTAACTCGCGTGAACCGGACGGGCGCGGCTGCTGCGCCCGTTCGCGCTGTGCGGCGTAGGCGCGGTGGAATCGAGGCGTGGCGTCGGGGAGGGCGGGCGTTGGCGGCACACCGCGCGCGGCAGCGCGATGAATATCGGCGATAGCGCGTTACGCGAGAGAAAACTCCAGAATATCCTGGCGACAGAGATCCGTGGCCAGATCGCGGATGCGGTCCGCATCGGTGTCGGCAAAACCAGAAATCAGTGTTCCGAGGCTGATGCCGGGGCGCTCGACGATCAGTCGAATCAGCGTTGCGCCTTGATCGTCCAGATTGACCTTGGTGCCGTTGGCGATCACATAGCGATCGTCGCGGCCAGGCGGCCGATAAGCGCTCAAGCGAATTCTCGATTCATCTGGGATTGCCGGCACCGCTGGGTTCCCCAATGTCTCGAGTGCGAGATCTGTCTCGATACGTATGGCCCCGGTCCTATCGTCGAGAAAGCGGCGGTAATTCTCTCGGGTGCAAATGAAGTCCTCGAATTGTTGCCCTATCGACGCCAGGACGTTTTTATCGTTCTCCCAGTCACTCAACGAACGTCTGGCGTCGAGCAAGTGCGGCATTCGGTTTATCGCCCAACTCAAGTAATCAATGACATAGGCCGGGAAAGTTCCGAATGCAAGATGGAAGGTCGCTTCACCGACGGGAAGCGGGTTGTGCCACCAGCCTCGTGGTAGATAGAGCAGATCACCGGCCTCCAACATGACGTCCATATACGGGGTGTCAGGACACGGATACAGGCCCTCGTAATCCTTGCTTTGTTGCATGTAAAGCGGTGCCTCGAGTGAGGGCTCGTACAGGACCCACCGCTTGCGCCCGATGAGTTGTATTGCGAAAACGTCACGTGTATCCCAATGGCAGCGGAACGAGTCGCGCTCACCGAATGCCAGATAGGCGCTACTGACCACCTGTCTGCCGGTGAATTCGATGAGTTGTCTCGATAACTGATTGACCTTCGGTTCAGTGGCGATTTTGTTTGCGATCAATGTCGCGCCCTTGCGCAATAATCGTAGACAACTGGCTTGATCAGGCGATGGCGAAGCGTGCCGATGTCCCACCAGCTTTCGATGTATTCGCTCTTTGGTCGGATGCCGTCGAAAGTCAGCTTGAAATCGTCGGAGGCTACGTTGCTGCGTTCGAAGATTTCGTTTACGTCTCGCCAGGAGAAGTTGCGAAGCGATACGGCTCCTTTCATAAGCAAGGGGCGCTTTTCCTGGTAATTGAGTGCGAAGTCTTTAGGGGAGACGCTGAACGAAATGCGCATCGGAACGATTTGATGTTTGGGCTGCTTTCGGGTTCGGTTGGGGAAGGCGATTTAGTTGTAGTTGGTTCATGGCGCGTTGTAGTTGGTGCCCGCTGAGTTGGTCGCATTTTCCAAGAATCCAGCGGCCATTCCGCTATAAAATCCAAGCTGACCACTGAGAATGGTCATTGCACCCGCTTGCATGAGTGTGGGGGTTGCTGAGCCGGTAAAAAAGCCGAACGCGGCCCCGGCAAGTATGGCTGAAGCGAAACCGCCCGGGTTTCCTTGTCCAGTGACCGATGCTTGCCCCAAGTAACTGGCTCCGCTTGCGAGGCCGCCAAAAATGGCCCCGGCTGGCCCCACGGCGCCAGAGACTGCCTTCAGATCTTGAATCGAGATTTCACGCATTTCAATTTTCCGTAAAGTTGTGACGTCAGAGGTGTTTGGCAAGTAGTGATCTTGCGACGTTTGCCAAAATTACAGATAAAATTATTAGGAACATCCAGGGATTTATGTTTGTTTTTATGATGTGCGATGATATTATCTTGAATAGCCAGTGCAGGACGATATAGATAGAAATGATGAGTGCGCATCCAATGAAGAAGTCGATGAAAAAAGCGTCGACTGAACCGGGGGTGAATTTTATGCCGAGAATTTCGGCGTGCGGTTCATTTCTCATGGAGTGATTGATCCTTGGATTGATGCGATGTCGAGTGACTGCGGGAAGTGATTGGGGGAGTATTGTGTGCGATCAGATGCTTGTATATAGAACAAATACTAATTTTTATAAATCTGCGTCGGAAAATGTCTGAAGTCGTAGCTCGATGACGATCGCTGTTTTTTGTCGGAAGTGTGCTGAACGAATTTTCGGGTTGTATCCGTCCGGCGCCATTCAATTGATCCATCGATTCGAGTCGGTCTACGGACAGCCGGTGTGTAACGGCTTTGCGGTCGGACCAGGGCGGAGAAGCCGGTCGACGCATCCGTCGGGCAACATTCCCAGGTAAAGGCAAACCAAAAAGCAAATTTGCGTCGCGCCCTCCGCGATTCGTTCTCGCGAGTAAATGGACGATCAACAGATCGGCTATTTGTAACTGACATGGTTTCATTTATCGTTCGTCCACCTCATCTCTGAAGGAGTACGACCATGTCGGTACGTCATCTGGTTTCATCCGTGCTGGCGGCGAGCGCGCTGCTCGGCGCGGCATCGTCGAGCATTGCCGGCCCGCTCGCCGTGGATGTCTACAATCCGGGCGCGAAGAGCATCTTTCCGGTGTCGTCGGAGATCGTGTCGGGCAAGACCGAAGCGATCCTGATCGACGCGCAGTTCCAGCGCAACGACGCGCAGGCGCTCGTGAACCGGATCAAGGCGACGGGCAAGACGCTGAAGGCCGTCTACGTCAGCCATAGCGATCCGGACTACTACTTCGGCCTCGACACGATCCACGCGGCGTTCCCGGACGCGAAGATCGTCGCGACGCCGCAGACGGTCGCCGCAATCGAAGCGAGCAAGGACGGCAAGCTCGCGTACTGGCGGCCGATCCTGAAGGGCAACGCGCCGGCGTCGATCATCGTGCCGCGGCCGCTCGACGGCGACACGCTGAGCGTCGACGGCGAGAAGCTGCGCATCGTCGGGCTCGACGGCCCGACGCCGGATCGCACGTTCGTGTGGATTCCGTCGGAGCGCACGGTGGTGGGCGGCATTCCGGTCGCGGCGAACGTCCATGTGTGGATGGCCGATACGCAGACCCCGCTGTCGCACGCGAACTGGCTCGCAACGCTCGACCGGATCGATGCGCTGAAGCCGGTGCGCGTCGTACCGGGCCACTTCCTGCCGAACGCGGACGGCAGCCGGCCGTTCACGACCGGCGTCGCGTTTACGCGCGCCTATGTGAAGGCGTTCGATCAGGAGGCCGCGCGCGCACGCGATTCGTCGGCGCTGATCGCTGCGATGGAGGCGCGCTATCCGACGCTGGGTGCGAAATCGTCGCTCGAACTGAGCGCGAAGGTCGCGAAGGGCGAGATGCAGTGGCCTGCGCCGCAGCCGTTTCCGGCGATCGGCAAGGTCGCGCGCGTGACCTTCGGCGACACGGTGTTCGACCTGCACTTCAAGGACGACAAGACGATGTCGTTCATCGGCACGGCAGGCCAATTCAAGGGCGTGGCCGATACCGTGCAATACACGGCGCACGAGATTCGGCCGCAGGTGTACATGGTGTACTGGCACGAGCCGTCGACCGGCTCGAACGTCGTGCACGTCGAGGATTTCGCGCGCGGCACGGTGAACACGAACATCGCGACGAAAGACGGGCAGTTTCTCCACATGTCCGGCACGATGGCGATCGTCGGCGCCGAGTAACGAACGGATGCGGCCGCGACACGGTACCGTCGCCGCGGAGCGTCCCGCGACGCAAAAAAAAGCCCGCATCGAGCGGGCTTTTTCACAGCAGCATCGAAACGACGCTCAGACGTTGAACAGGAAGTTCATCACATCGCCGTCGTGCACGACATATTCCTTCCCTTCCGCGCGCATCTTGCCGGCTTCCTTCGCGCCTTGCTCGCCCTTGTACGCGATGAAATCGTCGAACGCGATCGTCTGCGCGCGAATGAAGCCGCGCTCGAAGTCGGTATGGATCACGCCGGCCGCCTGCGGCGCGGTGTCGCCGATGTGGATCGTCCACGCGCGCACTTCCTTCACGCCCGCGGTGAAGTAGGTCTGCAGCCCGAGCAGCTTGAAGCCGGCGCGGATCACGCGATCGAGACCCGGCTCCGACATGCCCATGTCGGCGAGGAACGCTTCCTTGTCGGCATCGTCGAGATCGGCGATTTCCGCTTCGATCGCCGCGCACACCGCGACCACCGGCGAATTCTCGCTTTCCGCGTACTTGCGCACCGCGTCGAGGTGCGGGTTGTTCTCGAAACCGTCGTCCTTCACGTTCGCGACGTACATCGCCGGCTTCGCCGTGATCAGGCAGAACGGCTTGAGCAGCGCCTGCTCGTCGTCGGACAGCGCGAGGCCGCGCACGGCCTTGCCCTGGTCCAGATGCGCGCGCACCTTGTCGAGCACCGCGACGAGCTTCGCCGCTTCCTTGTCGTTGCCGGACTTCGCGGCCTTCGAATAGCGCGCGAGCGCCTTCTCGACCGTGCCGAGATCGGCGAGCGCGAGTTCGGTGTTGATCACCTCGATGTCGTCGATCGGGCTCACCTTGCCTGCGACGTGGACGACGTTGTCGTCCTCGAAGCAGCGCACGACGTGCGTGATCGCATCGGTTTCGCGAATGTTCGCGAGGAACTGGTTGCCGAGGCCTTCGCCCTTGCTTGCGCCGGCGACGAGGCCCGCGATGTCGACGAACTCGACGACGGCCGGCACGATGCGCTCGGGCTTCACGATTTCGGCGAGCGCCTTCAGGCGCGCGTCGGGCACTTCGACGATGCCGACGTTCGGCTCGATCGTGCAGAACGGGTAGTTTTCGGCGGCGATGCCGGCCTTGGTCAGCGCATTGAACAGAGTGGACTTGCCGACGTTGGGCAAGCCGACGATGCCGCATTTGAGGCTCATGGAATCCTTCGAACGGATGAAGCGGCGCGGCCGGGCAGGGCGCGGCGGCGCGGGACAAAGAGGGCGGCCGGCGCTGGGCAGCGCGACGGGCCGGCGTTCAAAGACGCTATTGTACCGTGCCGACGCGCCGGTTTCCGGCTGCGGGCCGCACCGGCGCGGCCGCCGGCGCCACCGCCATCACCGCCACCGCGGTCACCGCCGCTGCTGCCGGCAGGGCCATCGCCGCTACCTCACGCTCCCAATCGACGTGCGCGCGCCGCAGCAATCGCCCACATGCGGCGACGGGTCGCGCCGCCGCGCGCCGCGATTCCGCTGATTTCCCGCAAAGTCCGGCCGCGTAAGGGTTTGGCCCCGCGGCTATAATGCCCGCCATGACTGTCCACCATACCTTCGACGTCGCCGTGGTCGGCGGCGGGCTCGTCGGCAAGACGGCCGCGCTCGCGCTGACCCAGTCCGGCTACAAGACCGCGCTGCTCGCGCAGCCGGTCACGCCGCGCCCGGCCGATCTCGCGTTCGATACGCGCGTGTATGCGCTGTCGTCCAGCTCGCAGGCGCTGCTTGAGCGGCTGCGCGTCTGGCAGGCGCTCGATCACGGCCGGCTCGCGCCCGTCTATGACATGCGCGTGTACGGCGATGCGCACGCCGAGCTGCATTTTTCCGCCTATCAGGCGTCGGTGCCGCAGCTCGCCTGGATCGCCGAATCGTCGTTGATCGAGACGTCGCTCGACGCCGCGCTGCGTTTTCAGCCGAATCTGACCTGGTTCGACGCGCGCGCGCAGGGCCTCGACGTGCGCGACGACGCGGCCGTGCTCGCCTTGTCGTCGGGGCAGGTGCTCGAAGCCGATCTCGTCGTCGGCGCAGACGGCGCACACTCGTGGGTACGTTCGCAGATGGGCGCGCGCGTCGAGCGGCGCGATTACCGGCAGACGGGCGTCGTCGCGAATTTCAAGGCGTCGCTGCCGCACCGCGAAACCGCGTATCAGTGGTTTCGCGACGGCGAGATCGTCGCGCTGCTGCCGCTGCCCGACGGCCACGTGTCGCTCGTGTGGTCCGCGCACACCGCGCATGCGGACGAGCTGCTCGCGCTCGACCCCGCGCAGCTCGCGGCCGAAGTCGAGCGCGTGTCGCACGCGCAGGTCGGCACGCTCGAATGCGTGACGCCGGCCGCCGGTTTCCCGCTCGCGCTGCAGACGGTCGACAAGCTGATCGCGCCGCGCGTCGCGCTCGTCGGCGATGCCGCGCATCTGATCCATCCGCTCGCGGGGCAGGGGATGAACCTCGGCCTGCGCGACGTCGCCGCGCTCGCCGACGCGATCGCGAACAAGGAAAGCTTCCGCAACCTCGGCGATACGGTGCTGCTGCGCCGCTACGAGCGTTCGCGCCGCGAGGACATCCGCGCGCTGATGGTCGCGACCGACGGCCTGCAGCGGCTGTTCGCCGTGCCCGGTTCGTTCGCGAAGGCCGTGCGCAATGCGGGCATGGCGTTCGTCGGCGCGCAGCCGCTCGTGAAGCGCTGGCTGGTATCCGCCGCGCTCGGTTGAGCGAACCTTCGGCCGCATCGCCGGTCGGACTCGGTTCCGTTACGGCGTACACTGTGCCGTGCATTCCGATAGAGCTGAAGGAACAACTCGATGAAAAAAACGATCCGCATCGCCTCGCTGGCGCTGGCCGTCACGACGGCGGCGCTCGGCTGCACCGCGCAGGCCGATCAGACCACCGACAAGCTGAAAGCCACGCTGCAAGCGCGTCTCGGCAACGACGCACCGATCAAGAGCGTGTCGAAATCGCCGGTCGCGGGGCTGTACGAAGTGAACCTCGGCTCGCAGATCATCTATAGCGATGCGGCGGGCGACTACGTGCTGCTCGGCGATCTCGTCGACGCGAAGACGCACAAGAACCTCACCGACGCACGCCTGTCGGAGCTCAACAAGATCGACTTCACGAGCCTGCCGTTCGCCAACGCGATCAAGGTCGTGAAGGGCAACGGCGCGCGCAAGATCGCCGTGTTCTCCGATCCGAACTGTCCGTATTGCAAGCGTCTCGAAACCACGCTGCAGTCGGTCGACAACGTCACCGTCTACACGTTCCTGTATCCGGTGCTGTCGCCCGATTCGACCGCGAAGTCGAAGGCGATCTGGTGCGCGACCGATCGCGCGAAGACGTGGCAGAGCTGGATGCTCGATCATCGTGCGCCGTCCGGCACCGGCAACTGCGACACGAGCGCGCTCGACAAGAATCTCGCGCTCGGCCGCGGCATGAACGTGACGGGCACGCCGACGATCTTCCTGCCGGACGGCCGCCGCCTGCCGGGCGCGGTGTCGGCCGACCAGCTGAACCAGGCGCTCGCGTCGAGCAAGTAACCGACCGACACGCCGGGCCCTGCGCCCGGCCAGCGAGGGGCGCCCGCGATGCCTGCCGGCGCCTCTCTTCGTTTCCGCAGCCGCAGTTCGACCGATTGCCACGATGAACCAGCCGATCCGCTATTCGATTGTCCCGAAAGACGTTGCCGCCCACCTGTTCGAAGTGACGGTGACGGTTTCCGATCCCGATCCCGACGGCCAGCGCTTCTCGCTGCCCGTATGGATTCCGGGCAGCTATCTCGTGCGCGAGTTCGCGCGCAACATCGTGACGCTCGACGCGTTCAACGACGCCGGCCGCAAGGTGCGGATCGCGAAGACCGACAAGCATACGTGGCAGGCCGCGCCCGTCAGCGGCGCGCTGACGCTGCGCTACGTCGTCTACGCATGGGATCTGTCGGTGCGCTCCGCCTATCTCGACGAATCGGGCGGCTTCTTCAACGGCACCGCGGTGTTCCTGAACGTCGCGGGCCGCGACGATGCGCCGTGCGAAGTCGACATCGCGAAACCGTCCGGCGACGCGTTCCGCGCATGGCGCGTCGCGACCGCGCTGCCGGAGGCGCGCGGCACGAAGCGCTACGGCTTCGGCGCGTATCGCGCGGCAAACTACGACGAACTCGTCGACCATCCCGTCACGATCGGCGAATTCGCGCTCGCGACGTTCGACGCGCATGGCGTGCCGCACGACATCGTGATCGCCGGCCGCGTCACGCAGCTCGATCTCGAACGCTTGCGCACGGACCTGAAACGCGTATGCGAAGCGCAGATCGCGCTGTTCGAGCCGAAGTCGAAGAAGGCGCCGATGGATCGCTACGTGTTCATGACGCTCGCGGTCAGCGACGGTTACGGCGGCCTCGAGCATCGCGCCTCGACCGCGCTGATCTGCAATCGCACCGATCTGCCGGTGAAGGGGCGCCCGGAAACGACGGAAGGCTATCGCACGTATCTCGGCCTCTGCAGCCACGAATACTTCCACACCTGGAACGTGAAGCGGATCAAGCCGGCGGTGTTCGTGCCGTACGACCTGACGCGCGAGAACTACACGTCGCTGCTGTGGCTGTTCGAAGGCTTCACGTCGTATTACGACGACCTGATGCTCGTGCGCAGCGGGCTGATGTCGCAGGACGAATATTTCGCGGCGCTCGGCCGCACGATCGGCGGCGTGCTGCGCGGCACGGGCCGGCTCAAGCAGAGCGTCGCCGACAGCTCGTTCGACGCGTGGATCAAGTACTACCGCCAGGACGAGAACGCGACGAACGCGATCGTCAGCTATTACACGAAGGGCTCGCTCGTCGCGCTCGCATTCGATCTCGCGATCCGCGCGCAGACGCGTCACCGCAAGTCGCTCGACGACGTGATGCGTCTGCTCTGGCAGCGCTACGGCCGCGACTTCTATCGCGGCAAGCAGGCGGGCGTCGCCGAAGACGAAGTCGCCGCGCTGATCGAGGAAGCGACCGGCGTCGCACTCGGCCGTCTGTTCAGCGATGCGGTGCACGGCACGCGCGACCTGCCGCTCGCCGAGCTGCTCGCACCGTTCGGCGTGACGCTCGCGCCGGACCTCGGCGCGCCCGGTGCGGTCGCGAAACCGTCGATCGGCGCACGTCTGCGCGGCGGCGCCGATTGCACGCTCGCGGCCGTCTATGAAGGCGGCGCCGCGCATCGCGCGGGGCTGTCGGCCGGCGACACGCTGATCGCGCTGGACGGGTTGCGCGTGACGGGCACGAACCTCGATGCGCTGCTCGCGCGCTACCGTCCGGGCGACAAGGTCGAAGTCCACGCCTTCCGCCGCGACGAGCTGCGCACCGCGAAGCTCAAACTCGACGGCCCGGAGGTGTCGCGCTACCGGCTGACGGCCGCCGCGAAACCGGCCGCGTTGCTGAAGGCGCGCGAAGCCTGGTTGAAGGGCTGAGCACGACGAAGCGGGAATCGGGGCGTGATCGGGGCGCGATCCGCAATTGTTCTGCTGTTGCAACAATCCGTCGCCCTGAGCCCGCTTTTTCACGCAAATGCGGCCACGCACAATGGCGTCACTCGCGCTACCGAAGCGCAACCCAACCGGAGCCTGACATGACGACCATTCTGCAAATCAATTCCGCGGCGCGTTCGCAAGGCGCGCAGTCCACGCTGCTGTCCAACGAACTGACGGCAAAGCTGCAACAATCGAATCCCGGTGCGAAGGTCGTGGTCCGCGACCTGCTGGCCGATGGTCTGCCGCATCTCGACGAATCGGTGCTCGGCGCGTTCTTCACGCCGGCCGAGAACCGCAGCGCGGAGCAGAATGCGATCGTCGCGAAGAGCGATGCGCTGATCGCCGAACTGCAAGCCGCCGACATCATCGTGATCGGCGCGCCGATGTACAACTTCGGCATCTCCTCGCAACTGAAGACGTACTTCGACTGGATCGCGCGCGCCGGCGTCACGTTCCGCTACACCGAGAACGGCCCGGAAGGCCTCATCAAGGGCAAGAAGGTGTACGTCGTCTCGGCGCGCGGCGGCAAGTACGCGGGCACCCCGCACGACAGCCAGACGCCGTACCTGCGTTCGTTCCTCGGCTTCGTCGGCATGACCGACGTGAGCTTCATCTACGCGGAAGGCCTGAACATGGGGCCGGAAGCGCAAAGCGCGGCGCTGGCCGGCGCACGCGAGGCGATCGCCGCTGCGTAAGGGTTGGACGGGTTGGACGCGGGCGACGCGCGCCCGCGGCTCGATCAGAAAACAAAAAGCGCCGCGTCTGAACTGCACCCCAAAAGTTGGATACCGATCCAACCTTTGGGGTGTTTTTCATGACGAAGTACGACGAGCAATTCAAGCAACGGGTGGTCAGCGCATATTTGCGTGGCGATATTGGTTTTGACGCACTGGCAGCCCGTCACGGCATCCATTCCGGAATGTTGCA
>NZ_JBQYLP010000033.1:0-57902 GCF_052683555.1 Burkholderia sp. BC1 | reverse complement strand
AGGCTTTCGTACAGCGCGGCCAGCACGAGGAACACGAGCAGCACGCTAATCGGGAACACCCAGATCGCCGAATCGCCGGCCAGGATCTGCTGGTACGTGAGGTCGGTCCACTCGAACCGCACGCCGCGCGGCAGCGTTTCATGCGCGATGCGCTCGATCGCGGCCTGCGCCTGCCCCGACGAATAGCCGGGCGCCGGGCCGCCGTTGATGTCGGCGGCCGTGTAGCCGTTGTAGCGCACGACCATTTCGGGGCCGAACGTCGGCGTCACCGTCACGAGCGACGACAGCGGCACCATCTCGCCGGCGGCGTTGCGCGTTTCAGCTGCAGGATGTCGTCCGCGCGCTGACGGAATGGCGCATCGGCCTGCACGCGCACCTGATACACGCGTCCGAAGCGGTTGAAGTCGTTCACATACAGCGAACCGAGATACACCTGCATCGTGTTGAACACGTCCGTCACCGACACGCCGAGTTGCTTCGCCTTCACGCGATCGAGATCGACGTTGAGCTGCGGCACGTTGATCTGGTAGCTCGTAAACAGCGGGCCGAGTTCGGGCGCCTGCTGCGCACGCTTGATGAAGTCGTTGGTCGCATCCGACAGCTTCGCGTAGCCGACCGCGCCGCGATCCTCGATCTGCATCTTGAAGCCGCCGAGCGTGCCGAGGCCGAGCACCGGCGGCGGCGGGAACACCGCGACGAACGAATCCTTGATGCTTGCGTACTGCTGGTTCAGCGCGCCCGCGATGGCACCGGCCGACAGCGCCTTGCCGTGCCGCTCGGAGAACGGCTTCAGCGTGACGAACACGATGCCCGCGCTCGAGCTGTTCGTGAAGCCGTTCACCGACAGCCCCGGGAACGCGACGGCGCTCTCGACGCCCGGCTGCTTCAGCGCGATCGAGCCCATGTCGCGGATCACCTTCTCGGTGCGGTCGAGCGACGCACCGTTCGGCAGCTGCGCGAACGCGATCAGGTATTCCTTGTCCTGCGCGGGCACGAAGCCGCCCGGCACGATCTTCGACACGAGCACGGTCGCGCCGACCAGCACGAGATACACGCCGAGCATCACGGCCTTGCGCGACAGCACGCCGCGCACGCCGCGGCCGTAGTTCTCCGCGCCGCGATGGAACAGCTTGTTGAAGCGCCGGAAGAAGCCGCCGAGCACGCGGTTCATCACGCGCGTGAGCCAGTCTTCCTTGTCGCCATGCCCCTTCAGCAGAATCGCGGACAGCGCCGGCGACAGCGTCAGCGAGTTGAACGCCGAGATCACCGTCGAGATCGCGATCGTCATCGCGAACTGCTTATAGAACTGTCCGGTCAGGCCCGACATGAACGCGAGCGGCACGAACACGGCGACGAGCGTCAGCGCGATCGCGATGATCGGCCCGCTCACTTCCTGCATCGCCTTGTAGGTCGCCTGCCGCGCGCTCATCCCGTTCTCGATGTTGCGCTCGACGTTCTCGACGACGACGATCGCATCGTCGACGACGATCCCGATCGCGAGCACCATCCCGAACAGCGACAGCGCATTGATCGAATAGCCGAAACCGAGCAGCAGCGAGAACGTACCGACGATCGACACCGGCACCGCGATCAGCGGAATGATCGATGCACGCCACGTCTGCAGGAACACGATCACGACGATCACGACGAGCGCGATCGCTTCGAGCAGCGTATGCACGACGGCCTTGATCGACGAACGCACGAACTGCGTCGGGTCGTAGACGATCTTGTAGTCGACGCCGGCCGGCATGTCCTGCTTCAGCTCGGCCATCGTCTTGCGCACTTCGTCGGAGATCTGCAGCGAGTTCGCACCCGGCGACTGGTTGATCGCCATCGCGACGGCCGGCTTGTTGTCGAGCAGCGAGCGCAGGCCGTATTCCGACGCGTCGAGCTCGATGCGCGCAATGTCGCGCAGGTGCGTGACGCCGCCGTCCGGCGTCGTCTTCACGACGATGTCGCCGAATTCTTCCTCGGTCTGCAGACGGCCGCGCGCGTTCACCGACAGCTGCAGCGGCGTGCCGGGCAGCGACGGCGACGCACCGATCACGCCGGCCGCGACCTGCACGTTCTGCTCGCGGATCGCCTGCACGACGTCTTCGGCGGCGAGCCCGCGCTGCGCGACCTTCTGCGGATCGAGCCACACGCGCATCGCGTAGTCGCCCGAGCCCCACAGCTGCACCTGGCCGACGCCCTGGATCCGCGACAGGCGATCCTTCACGTTGATCAGCGCGTAGTTGCGCAGATACGTCATGTCGTAGCGGTTGTCCGGCGAGATCAGGTGGACGACCATCGTCAGCGTCGGCGAGCTTTTCACGGTCGTGATGCCGAGCCGCTGCACGTCTTCCGGCAAGCGCGGCAGCGCCTGGTTCACGCGGTTCTGCACGAGCTGCGTGGCCTTGTCCGGATCGGTGCCGAGCTTGAACGTCACGGTGATCGTCATGTTGCCGTCGCTGTTCGCCTGCGACTGCATGTAGAGCATGTCCTCGACGCCGTTGATCTGCTCTTCGAGCGGCGATGCGACCGTCTCGGCGATCACCTTCGGGTTGGCGCCCGGATACTGCGCCTTCACGATTACCGAAGGCGGCACGACTTCCGGATACTCCGAAATCGGCAGCAGGAACATCGCGATCACCCCGCCGAGCAGGATGAGCACCGATAGCACCCCTGCGAAGATCGGCCGGTCGATAAAGAATTTGGATATGTTCATGGGTGACTCTGTCTGGTTGAACGCGGATGCGAAGCGGCGCGCCGCTTACGAATCCGCCTTCGCCGGAGCGGCCGGCTTCGCCGTGCTCGCGATCGGCGCCGACGGCGCGTCGCCGCCCGTCATCGGCACCATGTGCGGCTTCACCTGCTCGCCGGGGCGCACGCGCTGCGTGCCGTTCACGATCACGCGGTCGCCGGCGGCCAGGCCGCTCACGATCACGCGCTGATTGCCGTGCTGCATGCCCGGCTGCACTTCGCGATACGACACGCGGCCCTGCTGATCGACGACGAACACGAACTTCTTGTCCTGATCGGTGTTGATCGCCGCATCGTCGACGAGCAGCGCCGCATGCGGCGCGCTGCCGCCCACCTTCACGCGTGCATACAGGCCGGGCACGAGCGTGCCGTCCGCGTTGTCGAAGCGCGCGCGCACGCGGATCGTGCCGGACGACGTATCGAGCCGGTTGTCGACCGAATCGATCTCGCCGCTGCGCGAATAGCCGGTCTCGTTGGCGAGGCCGAGTTCGACCGGCACCTTGCGGCCGTTGCGCGCGCCGTTGATGTATTGCAGATAGGTCTGCTCGTCCGCGTCGAACGACGCGTAGATCGGCGACACCGACACGAGCGTCGTGAGCGGCGGCGCCGATGCACCGGCCGACACGACGTTGCCGAGCGTGATCTCCGCGCGCGACACGCGGCCCGACACGGGCGCCGTGATCCGCGTATAGCCGAGATTGATGCGCGCGGTCTCGAGCGCGGCTTCGGCCGCCTTGAGGTTCGCGGCCGCTTCGCGCGCGGCGTTCTGCTTCTCGTCGTAGTCGCGCTTCGCGATCGCGTTGTCGCCGATCAGCCGTTGCGCGCGCTGCCAGTCGCTCTGCGCGTAGCCGTTGCGTGCCTGCGCGGCCGCGAGCTGCGCGGCGGCGCGGTCGACTTCGGCCTGATACGGGCGCGGATCGATCACGAACAGCACGTCGCCCTTCTTCACGAGCGCGCCGTCCTTGAAGTTCACCGCGACGATCGTGCCCGATACCTGCGGGCGCACGTCGACCTTCTCGACCGCCTCGAGGCGGCCCGAATAGCTTTGCCAGTCGGTCACGGTCTGCGGAACGACCGTCGCGACGTCGACTTCCGTCAGCGGGGCGGCGGCCTTCTCGGGCGCGTTCGCGTTGACGCGCATCGCGCCGAACGTCCCGAGGCCAACGACGGCGAGCGTCGCGACCGCAGCGGTCGCGATGCGGGAGCGGGAGGTGCGTAGGATGGCCATGTAGATCTCCAGTAAGCGTGGATTGGATTGGTTATTCGTTGCGATTCGGCTGGCGCGCCTGGAAGCGGCACTGGAAGAAGCGCACGGCTTCGTCGAAGGCGGCTTCGTGCGTCGCGAGCGCGGCATGCGTGACGTCCGGATAGCGGATCACCTGCGTCAGCACGCCCGACGAAATCAGGCAGCCCGCGTATTTCTCCGCTTCGACGTGCAGCACGTCGTTCTGCGCAGTGACGATCAGCGTCGGCGGCAGCCCCGAAAGGCGCACCGACTCGAGCGGCGCCGCGTACGGATGCATGCGTTGCGACGCCTGCGGCAGATAGGCGCGATAACAGGCCGCGCATTCGCGTGCGGTGATGTCCGACGCGAGACGTTCGGCATCGCCGATGCGCGTCATGCTCGGGTCGAGCATCGGCCCGAACAGCGCCTGCGCGACGATCGGCACTTCGCCGCGATCGCGCGCGATGAACGCGAGACAGTTCGCGAGCTGTCCGCCTGCGTCGTGCCCCGCGACGCCGATCTTCTTCGGATTGCCGCCGAACGCGCGGGCGCGCGTCGCGGCCCAGACGGCCGCGCGATACGCGTCTTCCGGCGCGGCCGGAAACGGAAACGCGGGCGCGAGCGAGTAGTCGACCGACACTACGAGCGCCGGTAAGCGTTCTGCTAAAAAGCGCGCGGCGAAATCCGCGTCGTCGAGCGTGCCGCGCACGAAACCGCCGCCGTGGAAATAAAGCACTACTGGCAACCCGGTCTTGTCGGGGCGGCGATAGAGGCGCAGCGCGATGTCCTGCGCGTAGCCCGGAATTTCCAGCTCCGTGACCGCCAGTGCCGCGCCGGCTCTGGCTTCGGCGGGCAGTGCGGATTTCAGGAATTTGCTGAATTCGGAAGCGTCCATGACGATGCATCGTCCATTTCGAGATGGATCGAATTCTGGGTCCGGCAGACATCCGGATAAATGCCTATAATCCGGCAACACAATTCAACGCCCCCGAACAATCCAGGCTGCGTCTGCCCACGAGGCAGCGCAGCCTCGTTCGTTCCGGGGCTCATTAGATTGCGGAGGTAGTGATGGACCGGCTTCAGGCCATGCAGGTGTTTACTCGCGTCGTCGACACGAGCAGCTTCACGAAGGCAGCGGAGACGCTCGGCCTGCCGCGCGCGTCCGTCACGACGATCATCCAGAATCTCGAAGCGTTCCTCGGCGTGCGGCTGATGCACCGGACCACGCGCCGGCTGTCGCTGACGCCCGACGGCGCCGCCTACTACGAACGCTGCGTGCGCATCCTCGCGGACGTCGAGGAAACCGAGGCGAGCTTCCAGAACAACAACCGGAAGCCGCACGGAAAGTTGCGTGTCGACATGCCGGGCTCGATCGGGCGGCTACTCGTGATTCCTTCGCTCTGCGAATTCCATACGCGCTATCCGGACATCGATCTGCAGCTCGGCCTGTCCGATCGTCCGGTCGATCTGCTGCAGGAAGGCGTCGACTGCGTGATCCGCGTCGGCGCGCTGCAGGATTCGTCGCTCGTCGCGCGCCGCGTCGGGCTGTTCGAGGGCGTGTCGGTCGCCGCGCCGGCCTATCTCGAGAAGTACGGCGAGCCGCAGACGATCGAAGACCTGAGCCAGCACAAGGCCGTCAATTATTTTTCGAGCCGCACGGGCCGCACGATCGACTGGTCGTTCCTGATCGACGGCAAGGAAGTCGAGGTCAAGATGAACGGCATCGTGTCGGTGAACGACGCCGACGCGTATGTGACGTGCGGGCTCGAAGGCTTCGGGCTGATCCAGCCGCCGCTCTTCATGGTGCTGCCGCATCTGCGCGAAGGCCGCCTGAAGGAAGTGCTGCCGGGCTTCAAGCCGCTGCCGATGCCGATCTCGGTCGTGTATCCGCACAGCCGCCATCTCTCGCCGAAGGTGCGCGTGTTCGTCGACTGGGTCGCCGAGGTGTTCGACCGCTGCCCGCTGCTGAGCGGCAAGGGCAGCCTCGACGCGACGTGCAGCAAGCGCACGTTCGAGGAAGCCGAGCGCGCACCGGTGCTCGACACGCCCGTCATCAACGAATGGGTCGCATGATCGTCTGACGCGCACGCGCGCGTATCGCGGTGCACGGGCGGATGGCCCGTGCGCCGTCCCGCCTTCCTCTCTCTGCATTGCCTTCTGCGTGTCGCGATCGCGCGATGCGCGCGATCGTTTCCCGATCCGCATCGGACCTTTGCGCGACGCGCGTGAATCGCGCGCACATCGCTCGAACATCGTCGGACGAATCGCACGACATCCGTGCCAGGCCCGCGCGCACGCGGCTCGGCGCGATCGTCGGCGCACGCCGAATACCCCTGCCGACAATGCGGATCGCGATTGTTCCTCTCTGACGACAATTCAATTCGCGTCCGTCGCATTTATCGCGGCGCACGACGCTCCTAGAGTAAACCCTGTCGCGCACAGCGTTGCGCATCGAACAGATCCCGCCTCGGCGGGACCGGGCACGCGCCGGAGCGCCGCCCGTATCGATCGAACAGGAGTTTCGCCATGAATCGCCGCCATCTTCTTTCCGCCGTCGCCGTCGCACTCGCCGTATCGGCACCGGCATTCGCCGATACCGATACGCCGCACGTCGGCGACTACGGCAACACGTCGTCGTACACGCAGCACAACGGCCCGCGCACGCGTGCGGAAGTTCGCGCGGAAGTCGAACAGGCACGCCGCGACGGCACGCTCGCCTATCTGCGCAAGGCCACGTCGTATCCGCAGGGCATCGAACTCGCGCAGGGCCCGTATCGCCCGACGCCGGAAGGCAATCAGCTCGCCGGCGCGGGCCGGTAAACGCACGGCGCCGCGCAGCGGGTACGCCCCGCGCGCGGCGCCGTCGATCCATCGCCGATCAGTCAGTGAATTGCAGGAGCAGATGATGAACGACCAACTTCCTTCGCCGCTCGATCATTGGGACGACAGCACGCCGGTATGGACGCCGTTCCGTTCGGGTTCGCCGTCGCGTTGACCCGCCCGTCGCGGTCGTGCGCCGTACCGGCGCGCGTGCCGCGTCAGCGGCGCGGCACGCCGTTGCGCCATTCGCTCCAGTGCGACACGATGTCCTGCACGAGCGGATTGCCCGCGCGATACAGGTTCTCGGTCGCGGGCGCGAAGCCGCCCTGGTCCGCATAGTTCAGCAGGTTGTCTGCGCTCGTCTGGCCGTCGTACGGACGGTCGAAGTCCGAGCCCGTACGCAGCACCGCAACGCGCGACAGATCGACACGCTTGACGCTCGCCGCGCGCTTGAGCGCTTCGAACGTCGCGTTGTCTTCCTGCGCGGTCATGCAGTAAGTGCCCTTGCCGTCGGTCAGGATCTTCGTCCATTGACGCGCGCGTTCGCCGAGCAGCGTGCCGGAGAACCACGTGTTGCCCGACGACGTGTCGCAGCGGATCACGGTCGGCGGCCGGTTCGCCGGCGCATACGAGAATTTCGCGCGCGCGGCCTGCGCCTGCGCGCTGTCGGCGAGCACGACGTTGCGCGACAGTGCGTAGGCGACATCGGCGAGCTGCGGATTGAGCTGGAACACTTCGGTGCGATAGTCGAGCGGCGGCTTGTCGTTGGGGCTCTTCGTGTTGATGCCGAGATAGCCCGTGTTCCAGCCGGCCGGAATCTCGCGCGCGTCGAGCTCCCATTGCAGGCTGAAATCGACGAGGTACTTCGCCCATGCGGCGGAGCCGACCGTGCCTTGCGCCGGATCGACGCCCGCGATGCCCGAGATCAGGAAATACGTGCGCCGCAGGTCGAAGCGCTGCGAGAACGTCAGCGCCATGATCGACGCGGCGGCGTTCGCATAGCCCATGCCGGTCGTGATCACGCAGACATCCTGACGGTTGCAATGCACGGCCGGATAGTCGGGCGACAGGCCCGGCACCGCAACGTCGCGCCACGGGCCGAGGCGGTCGAGCCACGCCTGGCCTTCCGGCCCGAACATCGTGATGATCATGACCTTCACCGGGCGGCCCTGTGCACCGGTTTCGGCAAAGTCGTTGCCCGCGTTGCCCTGGTTGTCCTGTGCGATCGACGGCGCGGTCGCGCAGGCCGCGAGCGAGAAGGCGGCGGCGGAAAGAATCGAGCGAGTCAGCATCGGCGTTCCTTGTGTCGGGAATGTGAAATGAGAACGGCTGTCGGAGACTGCGCGACCGAGTATAGAACGCGCATCGACCGCGCGTCAGCGGACTACGAAACGCGGGTGCGGTGCCGCGCGTGCGGCTTTAGAGCCGCGCGAGGCCCGCTACGCCGTAGCCGAGCACGACGAGCGCCGCGACGACATGGCTCGCGGCCAGCAGCGCCGGCGATTTGACGAGTCGGCCGATCGCACTGCCGCCGAACGCGAACACGAGCTGGCCGGCGAGACTGCCGGCGAACACGCAGGCGGCGCCGAGCAGCCAGTGGCGGTGCGAGGCGGCGGCAGCCGTCGCATAGCCGTAGAACAGCAGGATCGTCAGCGGATTCGCGAGCGTCATCAGAAACATCGACGTGAACGGACGCGCGCCGGGCGGCGGCGCCGCGCCGTCGAGCGTGCGGCGACGATCGCGCAGCGCCTGCCACAGCATCCGTGCGCCCATCGCGAGCAGCACGAGCGCGCCAACCACACGGAACAGCGACAGATGCGACGCCAGCGTGCTCGCGAGCATCGCGCCGATCGTGAACGCGACGACCGCATAGCAGCCGTCCGCCGTCGCGACGCCGACGGCCGCGCGCACGCCGCTCGCGGTGCCGGCGCGCATTCCGTAGTTCGCGATCATCAACGCAACGGGCCCGACCGACAGCGCGATCATCAGCCCGAACAGGAAGTCGTTCATCGCTCGTCGAAGTAATCGAAGCGCCGTCGGCGTTCGATGCCTGAAGCCGCTTGGGAAAACTGCGTCACGCGACGTCGACGCGTGCGGGCCCGTCGATCATCTCGCCGATCACGGCCGCGCGATCGAAGCCGTCCGCACGGAAGCACGCGAGCACGTCGTCGACCGCATCGGGCGCACAGGCGACCAGCAGCCCGCCCGAGGTCTGCGGATCGGTGAGTAGCGCCTGCGCGACGGGCGGCAGCGTGTCGGCGAGGCGCACGTCCGCGCCGTACGCGGCCCAGTTGCGGCCCGACGCGCCGGTGACGACGCCGTCCGCCGCGAACGCTTCGACGCCCGCGAGCCACGGCAGCGATGCGTAATGCACGCGCGCGGTCAGCGCCGCGCCGCGCGCGAGCTCGAGCGTATGGCCGAGCAGCCCGAAGCCGGTGACGTCGGTCAGCGCATGCACGCCCGACAGCGCGGCCAGTTCGGCGCCGGGCCGGTTCAGCTTCGTCGTCGTCGCGATCATCTGCGCATAGCCGGCATCGTCGAGCCGGTTCTTTTTCAGCGCAGCCGACAGCACGCCGACGCCGAGCGGCTTGCCGAGCACGAGCACGTCGCCCGCGCGCGCGGCCGCATTGCGTTTCACGCGCGACGGATGCACGACGCCGATCGCCGCGAGCCCGTAGATCGGCTCCACCGAATCGATCGAGTGGCCGCCCGCGACCGGAATGCCCGCGTCCGCACACACCGATTCGCCGCCGCGCAGCACGGCCGCGATCGTTTCGTGCGGCAGCACGTTGATCGGCATCCCGACGAGCGCGAGCGCGAGAATCGGCTTGCCGCCCATCGCATAGACGTCGGACAGCGCGTTGGTGGCCGCGATGCGGCCGAAGTCGAACGGATCGTCGACGATCGGCATGAAGAAGTCGGTCGTCGCGACGATCGCCTGCTCGTCGTTCAGCCGATAGACGGCCGCATCGTCGGACGTCTCGGTGCCGACCAGGAGATCCGGGAACAGCGCGGGCGGCGTCGCGCGCTTCAGCAGCTCGGACAGCACGCCCGGCGCGATCTTGCAGCCGCAGCCGCCGCCGTGCGACAGGCTCGTGAGACGGGGAACGGCGGGCGGGGCTTGGGTGGCTTCGGTCATCGTCGGCATCCGGTGAATCGGTGAATAACAACGTTCTATTATCGACAATTCCTCGTGCGCGCGGGCAATGCCCACATAATGACGGCCCGCCCACGCCCTTTCCCCCGCGCCGCGCCGCCCGTTCATGGATCATCTGTTCATCGGTCTCGTGCTGTGTTCCGCGCTGCTGCACGCGATCTGGAACGCGTTCCTGCACGTCAGCGACGACCGCCTCGTGCAGCTCGGCACGATGTCGTTGCCGTACCTCGCGTTCGGCGTGCTCGGCACCGCGCTGCTGCCCGCGCCGGCGCGCAGCGCGTGGCCGTATGTGGGCGCGTCGGCGGTGCTCGAGGTCGCGTACTGCTTCACGCTCGTGCGCGCCTATCGCAGCGGCGAGTTCGGGCAGATCTATCCGATCGCCCGCGGCCTGTCGCCGCCGCTCGTCTCGGTGCTCGCGTTCGCGGCGCTCGGCGAGCGGCCGACGCCGTTCGGCTTCGCGGGCATCGCGCTCGTGTCGCTCGGCATCATGTCGCTCGCGCTGCGGCGCGGCTTCCGGTTTTCCGGCGAAGGCGTGCCGTACGCGTTGCTCACCGGCGTGTTCATCGCCGCGTATTCGATCTGCGACGGGATCGGCGCGCGCGAATCGGGCAGCGCGCTCGGCTATATCGCATGGGTGTATCTGCTGTGGAGCGTGCCGCAGCTCGCGCTCGTCTGCGCGATGCGCGGCGGCCCGAAAGCGGTGTTCGGCTCGCGCGCCACGCTACGGCCGGGCGCGATCGCCGGCACGATCTCGCTCGCCGCCTACGGCATCGTGATCGTCGCGTACCGGCATCTGCCGGTCGCGACCGTGTCCGCGCTGCGCGAGACGAGCTCGATCTTCGCGGTCGCGATCGGCTGGTTCGCGATGCGCGAGCGGCCCGGTGTGCAGCGGCTCGTCGCGTGTGCGCTCGTCGTCGCGGGCGCGGCGCTGATCCGGCTGTAGCGCGCGCGGCGCGCGGCGCGCAGCATGCGCATGCGCACGTGCGTGCCACGCCGCTACGCGGCCGCGGTGTCGGGCCCAACGAAGGCCCGCGCATCGATCGCCTCCGCAAGCGTCGCGAACGCCGTGGCGATCTCGTCTTCCGGCACGCACGCGTAACCGAGCAGCAGTCCCGACGACGCGCGTGCACGATCCGCGTAATAGCCGGACAAGGGCCGCACGACGATATTGCGTTCGAGCGCGGCCTGCGCGACCGCGCGATCGTCGACGCCGTCCGGCAGCCGCGTGACGAGATGCAGCCCCGCATCGCTGCCGAGCGCCTGCAGCGCATCGCCGTAGCGGCGCGCGACCGCGTCGAGCAGCACCTCGCGGCGCTGGCCGTACAGCGTGCGCATCTTGCGAATGTGCGACACGAAATGCCCTTCGGCGATGAACTCCGCGAGCACCGCCTGCTGCAGCAGCTGACCTTCGCGATAGAGCTCGGCGCTCGCGGTCGCGAAGCTTTCCGCGAGCGGCTCCGGCGCCACCAGATAGCCGACGCGCAGGCCCGGAAACAGCGTCTTGCCGAAGCTGCCGACGTAGATAACCTGCCCGGCCGTATCGAGGCCCTGCAGCGACGCGAGCGGCCGGCTGCCGTAGCGGAACTCGCTGTCGTAGTCGTCCTCGATGATCCAGCAGCCGTGCTGGCGCGCATATTCGAGCAGCATCCGCCGCCGCGCGAGGCTCATCACCATGCCGAGCGGATACTGGTGCGACGGCGTGACGAGCATCAGCTTCGGCGGCTCGGCCAGATCGGCGGCGCTCGGCGCGATCCCTTCGTCGTCGACCGGAATCGGCCGCGTCGTGAGCCCCGACACGTTCAGCACGCTGCGCACGCCCCAATAGCACGGGTCCTCGGTCCAGATTGCGTCGCCGGGATCGGTCAGCAGCCGCACCGCGAGGTCGATCGACTGGTGGATGCCGGTCGTGATCACGATCTGCTCGGGCGTGCAGCGCACCGAGCGCGACGTGCGCAGATAGTCGGCCAGCGCCTCGCGCAGCAGCGCGAGCCCGCCGCCCGGCGCGTAAGTCAGGAGATCGGGGCGCAGCCGCCGCCAGTACTTGTTGTGCAGCCGCGTCCACACGCGCGCCGGAAATCGCGACACATCGGGCACGCCCGGCATGAACGCGCCGCCCTGCCGCTTCGACACGCCGGCGCCTTCGACGAGCCGCGTGCCGCGCGCCGACAGCGCGCGCGCCGACGGCTGCACGGCCGCATGCCGCGCACTCGTCTCGGGCGGCGCGCCGACGATCTCGTCGGGCGCGCTGTCGGCGACGAACGTGCCGCGGCCGGTCGCCGAATGCACATAGCCTTCGAGCGCGAGCTGCTCGTACACCTGCGTGACCGTGTTGCGCGCGATCCCGAGCTCGGCCGCGAGCAGCCGCGACGACGGCACGCGCGCGCCGGCCGGCAGTTCGCGCGACAGGATCGCCTGCTGCAGCAGCCGATGCAGCTGCCGGTAGATCGGCTGCTCGCCGCCGCGCACGAGGCGCTGCGCAAGCCAGTCCGACAACACGCTTGCGCGCATGATTGGCTCCTAACTATTTATTGAAATGGCTCTGATTGCCAGAGCCAAATGTGATTATAGTCGCGACCATGGGTTGCCGATGCGCCCGCCTCTCACCTCACCGGACAGAACATCAAGGAGATGACCGTGAAGAATGCCGACCTGCTGGCCCGCAAGAACGCCGCGACCCCGCGCGGCGTCGGAGTGATGTGCGACTTCTACGCCGCCCGCGCCGAGAACGCGGAGCTGTGGGACGTCGAAGGCCGCCGTTTCATCGATTTCGCCGCGGGCATCGCGGTGCTGAACACGGGCCATCGTCATCCGAAGATCGTCAAGGCGATCGCGGAGCAGCTGGAGCTCTTCACGCACACCGCCTATCAGATCGTCCCGTACGCGTCGTACGTCGAGCTGGCCGAAAAGATCAACGAACGCGCGCCGGGCGACTTCCCGAAAAAGACGGCGTTCTTCACGACCGGCGCCGAAGCCGTCGAAAACGCGATCAAGATCGCACGCGCGGCAACGGGCCGTCCGGGCGTGATCGCGTTCTCGGGCGGCTTCCACGGCCGCACGATGATGGGCATGGCGCTGACCGGCAAGGTCGCCCCGTACAAGCTGAACTTCGGTCCGTTCCCGGGCGACGTGTTCCACGCGCCGTACCCGAACGCCGTGCACGGCGTGACGACCGCCGACTCGATCAAGGCGATCGAGATGCTGTTCAAGGCCGACATCGATCCGAAGCGCGTCGCCGCGATCATCTTCGAACCGGTCCAGGGCGAAGGCGGCTTCAACCCGGCGCCGGCCGAGTTCGTGCGCGCGCTGCGCAAGATCTGTAACGAGCACGGCATCCTGCTGATCGCCGACGAAGTGCAGACGGGCTTCGCGCGTACCGGCAAGCTGTTCGCGATGCAGCACTACGACGTGCTGGCCGACCTGATCACGATGGCGAAGAGCCTCGCGGGCGGCATGCCGCTGTCGGGCGTCGTCGGCCGTGCGGACGTGATGGACGCGGCCGCCCCGGGCGGCCTCGGCGGCACGTACGCGGGCAACCCGCTCGCGGTCGCGTCGGCGCACGCGGTGCTCGAGATCATCGACGAAGAAAAGCTGTGCGAGCGCGCGACGCAGCTCGGCGACACGCTGAAGGCGAAGCTGAACGCGCTGCAGGCCGAGGTGCCGCAAATCGCCGACGTGCGCGGCCCGGGCGCGATGATCGCGGTCGAGTTCATGAAGCCGGGCACCGGCGAGCCGGACGCCGAATTCACGAAGCGCGTGCAGGCGCGTGCGCTCGAGCGCGGGCTGCTGCTGCTCGTCTGCGGCGTGTACTCGAACGTCGTGCGCTTCCTGTTCCCGCTGACGATTCCGCAAGCCGTGTTCGACGAAGCGCTCGTGATCCTCGAGGAAGTGCTGAAGGAAACGGTCGGCGTGCCGGCCTGAGTTCCCGTCAACCGAATGCGCCGCCGCCGTCGTGAAGACGGCGGCGGCCGTTTCATCTTCACAGCAGGTACCGGAATGAGCACTGTTCAAGAAACCCTGGCACTGAAAGATCCGTCGCTGTTCCGCCAGCAGGCGTACATCAACGGCGAATGGCAAGGCGCGGCGAACGGCGAGACGTTCGAGGTCCGCAATCCGGCCACGGGCGGCCTCGTCGGCACCGTGCCGACGATGGGCGCGGCCGAGACGCGCCAGGCGATCGACGCGGCCAACGCCGCATGGCCGGCGTGGCGCAAGAAGACCGCGAAGGAACGCGCGGCGATCCTGCGCAAGTGGCACGACCTGATGATGGAAAACGCCGACGACCTCGCGCTGATCCTCACCACCGAGCAGGGCAAGTCGCTCGCCGAAGCGAAAGGCGAGATCGGCTATGCGGCGTCGTTCCTCGAGTGGTTCGCCGAGGAAGGCAAGCGCGTGTACGGCGACACGATCCCGACGCCGGCGAGCGACAAGCGCATCGTCGTGACGAAGGAGCCGGTCGGCGTCTGCGCGGCGATCACGCCGTGGAATTTCCCGGCGGCGATGATCACGCGCAAGGTCGGTCCCGCGCTCGCGGCCGGCTGCCCGATCGTCGTGAAGCCGGCCGAAGCGACGCCGTTCTCGGCGCTCGCGATGGCCGTGCTCGCCGAACGCGCGGGCGTACCGGCCGGCGTGTTCAGCGTCGTCACGGGCGATCCGAAGGCGATCGGCGGCGAACTGACGTCGAACCCGATCGTGCGCAAGCTGTCGTTCACCGGCTCGACGCCGGTCGGCCGTCTGCTGATGGCGCAATGCGCGGCGACGGTGAAGAAGGTGTCGCTGGAGCTCGGCGGCAACGCGCCGTTCATCGTGTTCGACGATGCCGATCTCGATGCGGCCGTGCAGGGCGCGATCGCATCGAAGTACCGCAACAGCGGCCAGACCTGCGTCTGCACGAACCGCTTCTACGTCCATGAAGCCGTGTACGACCAGTTCGCGCAGAAGCTCGCGGCCGCGGTCGCCGAGCTGAAGGTCGGGCGCGGCACCGAGCCGGGCGTGATGCAGGGTCCGCTGATCAACGAGGCGGCCGTGCTGAAGGTCGAGGCGCACATCGAGGACGCCCTTGCGAAGGGCGCGACCGTCGTGACCGGCGGCAAGCGTCATGCGCTCGGCCACGGCTTCTTCGAGCCGACCGTGCTGACGGGCGTCACGCCGGCGATGAAGGTCGCGAAGGAAGAGACGTTCGGGCCGCTCGCGCCGCTGTTCAAGTTCGGCAGCGACGACGAAGTGATTCGCCTCGCGAACGACACCGAATTCGGCCTCGCCGCGTACTTCTACAGCCGCGACATCGGCCGCGTATGGAAGGTCGCCGAAGCGCTCGAATACGGCATGGTCGGCGTCAACACCGGGCTGATCTCGAACGAGGTCGCGCCGTTCGGCGGCGTCAAGCAGTCGGGCCTCGGCCGCGAAGGCTCGCACTACGGGATCGACGACTACGTCGTGATCAAGTACCTCTGTCTCGCCGTCTGACGGCGCGGCCCGCCCGGCCGGAACCGGGCGGACCCGACGCGGGCCGGTGCCCTCTCCGCCGCGCCCGCGTCACTTTCCTCCTCGCGTCGCACGCGTTCAGCGAAACACCTCGATCGCATCCACGAGCCGCGCGGCCTGCTGCTTCAGGCTCGCCGACGCCGCCGCGCTCTGTTCGACGAGCGCCGCATTCTGCTGCGTGATCGTGTCGAGATGCACGACCGCCTGATCGACCTGCGCGACGCCCGTGCTCTGCTCGGCAGTCGACGCGCTGATCGCCGCAATCAGATCCGACACGCGCTTCACCTGCGCGACGATGTCCTCCATCGTGCGGCCCGCTTCGTCCACGCGCCGCGCGCCCGATTCGACACGCTCGACGCTCGCGCCGATCAGCGTCTTGATCTCTTTCGCCGCATGCGCGCTACGCTGCGCGAGCGCCCGCACTTCGCCGGCGACGACCGCGAAGCCGCGCCCCTGCTCGCCCGCGCGCGCCGCTTCGACGGCCGCGTTCAGCGCGAGGATGTTGGTCTGGAACGCGATGCCGTCGATCACGCCGATGATGTCGGCGATCTTGCGCGAGCTGTCGGTGATCTCGCGCATCGTCGCGACGACGTCCGACACGGCCTGTCCGCCGCGCTCGGCCGCATCGCTCGCCGACATCGCGAGCCGGTTCGCCTGCAGCGCCGTTTCCGCATTGCTGTCGACGGTCGTCGTCATCTCGGCCATCGACGCGGCCGTCTCCTGCACGCTCGACGCGGCCTGTTCGGTGCGTGCGCTCAGATCGTCGTTGCCCTGCGCGATCTCGTTGCTCGCGCGCTGCACGGTATGCACCTGCTCGGTGACGTCGTCGACGAGCCAGCGCAGCATCAGCCCGAGCTGGTTGATCGTGCGCAGCGTCATGCCGATCTCGTCGACGCGGTTCATCCGCACGCCGCGCCGGCTCGCGCCGGTCGCGACGTTCAGCGCCTGGTCGTGCAGCCGCTTCAGCGGACGCACGATCTGCGCGTCGAGCCACAGCGCGGCGACGGCGGTCGCCCCGACGGCCGACGCGCCGAATGCGGCAAGCCCCGCGCCCGAGAGTCCGCATGCATATGCGGCGCCGACGACGGCCGGTGCGAGCACGGCGAGCGCCGCGTGCACGCGCGTGCGCACGGACATCGTCTGCGTCAGCGACGCGACGCGCAGCAGCCCCGTACGGATGACGAGCCCCTTGTGAAACCGGCGACGGCCCGCCTTGCCCTCGCGAATCGCGCGATACAACGCGTCGGCGCCATCGATTTCGTCGCGCGGCGGCTTGGTGCGCACCGACATGTAGCCGACCGGCACGCCGTCGCGCATCATCGGCACCGCATTCGCACGCACCCAGTAGTGATCGCCGTTCTTGCGGCGGTTCTTGACGAGCGCGGTCCACGGCTCGCCGCGCCTGAGCGTCGCCCACATATCGGCGAACGCGTCGCGCGGCATGTCGGGATGGCGCACGACGTTGTGCGGCTGACCGACGAGTTCGTCGTTCGAAAAGCCGCTGACCTGGGCGAACGCGGTGTTCGCATACGTGATGACGCTGTCGGCATCGGTCGTCGACATCAGCGTCGCGTCGTCGGGAAAATCGAATTCTTGTTGGGTAACAGGCTGGTTGTTGCGCATGCGGGCTCCGAAAGGCGGAGCGATCGTCCGCGCAATGCGGACGACCGTACTCCGTAGCCGGACAGCGATGGATCGCTCGATGACGGCCTTCCCGTTACTGTCGGCAATTCGGCGGCGAACCTGAGTCGGCACGCGCATTGACGATGCGAATTCCGCCGCAACGATGATTTCGATCAAATCATTCGGCGATAGTCGCCGTTCGCCCTTTTCGAAACGGCCGTCATGCGCTATGCGGGTGCGTTGCACGTGCTGCCGGGCGATATGCGGGAAGGCGGCCCGTGCGTGTCGCGTGGGATTCGATGAAGGAAGAGAGGGATGAAATCGCAGAGGCGGCGCTGCGGCGATTTGCGGTCGATAGCGAACGAAACCCGCATTTGGCGGACCGTACCGCTGCTGAATGCGGCACGTTATCGGCGCATGTACGCGTCAACGAAGTATTGCGGCTCGTCTAGAGGAGAGACCGAAGCGCGATCGTCACGCGCATCCAGGCGCTGCGTGACGACGCGCTGCACGCCGACGACGATGCGTCGCGCGACGTAGCGGGCGGATTCATCTATCGGCAAGGGCCGCCGAAGGCATACCCAACGTAATGCCCACGGCCCTGCCTGTCGCGCAGCGTCAAAGCGGCTGCTGAAACCGCTTCGACGCGCGCCGCGATCACACGCGTTCGATCGCGATCGCGATGCCCTGGCCGACGCCGATGCACATCGTGCACAGCGCGAAGCGGCCGTTCGCGCGATGCAGCTGATACATCGCCGTCGTCACGAGCCGCGCACCCGACGCGCCGAGCGGATGGCCGAGCGCGATCGCGCCGCCGTTCGGGTTCACGCGCGGATCGTCGTCGGCGACGCCGAGCATGCGCAGCACGGCGAGGCCCTGCGACGCGAACGCTTCGTTCAGTTCGATCACGTCGAACTGATCGATCGTCATCCCGAGGCGCGCGAGCAGCTTCTGCGTCGCCGGTGCCGGCCCGATGCCCATCACGCGCGGCGCGACGCCCGCCGTCGCGATGCCGAGCACGCGCGCACGCGGCGTGAGCCCGAAGCGCTTCGCACTCGCTTCGTTGGCGAGCAGCAGCGCGCACGCGCCGTCGTTGACACCCGATGCGTTGCCGGCCGTCACCGTACCGTCCGGACGCACGACGCCCTTCAGCTTCGCGAGCGCTTCGAGCGAGGTCTCGCGCGGATGCTCGTCGCGCGACACGACGAGCGGGTCGCCCTTCTTCTGCGCAATCGTGACGGGCACGATTTCCTCGGCGAGCGTGCCGTCCTGCTGCGCGCGCGCAGCCTTCTGCTGGCTGCGCAGCGCGAACAGATCCTGATCGGCGCGGCTCACGTTGTAGTCGACCGCGACGTTCTCGGCCGTCTCCGGCATCGAGTCGACGCCATGCAGCTGCTTCATCAGCGGATTGACGAAACGCCAGCCGATCGTCGTGTCGTAGATGTCGGCCTGACGCGCGAATGCGCTTGCGGCCTTGCCCATCACGAACGGCGCGCGCGTCATGCTTTCGACGCCGCCGGCCACCATCAGCGCGGCCTCGCCCGACTTGATCGCGCGCGCGGCAACGCCGACCGCGTCCATCCCGGAACCGCAAAGCCGGTTGATCGTCGAACCGGGCACGCCTTGCGGCAGCCCCGCGAGCAGCAGCGACATGCGCGCGACGTTCCGGTTGTCTTCGCCGGCCTGGTTCGCGCAGCCGTAGATCACGTCGTCGATCGCGTTCCAGTCGACGTCGCGGTTGCGTTCGACGAGCGCCTTCAGCGGCACCGCGCCGAGGTCATCGGCGCGGACGTCTTTCAGCGCACCGCCGTAACGGCCGATCGGCGTACGAATCGCATCACACAGAAAAGCTTCGGTCATCAGTGTCTCCTGTCGCCGGGCAGCGCGCTGCGCGAACGCCGGCCTCATCAAGGCTGGGAAATGAACAGGGCGCGCCCCTTGCATTGCCCGCCGGGATGCGCTTAAATGTTCTATATACGAACATAAGATCGTGTATCGAACGTTCAGCGCATCATAGGGAGTGCGGGGACGACCTGTCAAGCGCGCGGTCGGCCGTGCGGTTGGCGCGTCGCGCCCGGTACGCTATCTTCTCGGCTGCACCTATTCCGACTGCTCATGACCACCGAAGACATTCAGAAACCCGGCGATTCCTACGTCCAGTCGTTTGCGCGCGGCCTCGCGGTGATCCGCGCGTTCGATGCGCAGCGTCCCGAGCAGACGCTGACCGAAGTCGCGTCGGCCACCGGCCTCACGCGCGCGGGCGCGCGCCGCATCCTGCTCACGCTGCAGACGCTCGGCTACGTCGAGGCCGACGGCCGGCTATTCCGGCTCACGCCGAAGATTCTCGAACTCGGCTTCGCCTATCTGACGTCGATGCCGTTCTGGAATCTCGCGGAGCCCGTGATGGAACAGTTGTCCGCGCGCATCCACGAAAGCTGTTCGGCCGCCGTGCTCGATCGCACCGAGATCGTCTACGTGCTGCGCGTGCCGACACACAAGATCATGACGATCAATCTGTCGATCGGCAGCCGGCTGCCCGCGTACTGCACGTCGATGGGCCGCGTGCTGCTGTCCGCACTCGACGACGCGGCGCTCGACGAGACGCTCGCGCAGAGCGGAATCCGCGCGCACACGCCGCGCACGATCACCGATCCGGCGGAACTGAAGGCGACGATCGCGCAAGTCCGTCAGCAAGGCTGGGCCGTCGTCGATCAGGAACTCGAAGTGGGGCTGATGTCGATCTCCGCGCCGATCCGCAACCGGCGCGGGCAGATCATCGCCGCGATGAACATCAGCGGCAATGCGCAGCGGCATACCGCCAAGCAGATGGTCAAGGAGTTTCTCGGGCCGCTGCAGGAAGCCGCACAGACCGTGTCGGAGCTCGTCGCGCGGCGCGGTTGAGCGCGCGCCGCGCGTGGGCGCGGCGTCAGTCCATCGATTCGTGCGCGGTCTCGCGCAGCATCGCGACCGCGATCAGCGACAGCACGACGCACGCGGCCACGTAGCCGGCCGGCGCAAGCTTGCTGCCCGTCACCTTCACGAGCCAGGTCGCGATCAGCTGCGCGGTGCCGCCGAACAGCGTCACCGCGAGCGCATAGGCGATCGAAATGCCGGTCGCGCGCACGTGACGCGGCAGCGATTCGCACATCAGCGCCATTTCCGACGCGGAGCCGAGCGAATAGAACAGCAGCATCAGCGCGGTCAGCGGCAGGATCACCGACAGCGACGGATGATGGTTCATCAGCCAGAACGCCGGAAACAGCAATGCGACGAGCACGCCGCGCCCGACGAAGATCGGCAGGCGGCGGCTGCCGATGCGGTCCGACAGCCAGCCGAACAGCGGACACGTGACGAGCATCACGCAGCCCGACGCCACGCCGACGAACATCGACAGCTTCATCGGCAGCCCGAGCGTATGAATTGCGTAGGTCGGCATGTAGAACGTCAGGATGTACGTCGACACCGTGCCGCCCATCACCGTCAGCATCAGCAGCAGCACCGTGCGCGCGTGCTTCGAGAACAGCTCGCGCAGCACGCCGCGTTCGATCGCGTGATGGCGGTCGGCCGGCGCATCGTCCGCGAGCCGGCGGCGTAAAAACATGCCGACCGGCCCGATCAGCACGCCGACGAGAAACGGCAGGCGCCAGCCCCAGCTTTCCAACGCGGCCTTCGTCATCGTGTTCGACAGCAGCGCCGCGAAGCCCGAACCCATCAGCGCGGCGCCGCCCTGCGTCGCGAGCTGCCAGCTCGCGCGAAACGCGCGGCGTGACGCGCCGCCTTGTTCGAGCAGCGTCGAGGTCGCCGCGCCGAATTCGCCGCCTTGCGAGAAGCCCTGCATCAGCCGCGCGCAGACGACGAGCAGCGGTGCAGCCACGCCGATCTGCGCATAGGTCGGCGCGACCGCGATCAGCCCGGTGCCGACCGCCATCAGCATGATCGTCAGGTTCAGCGCGGCCTTGCGTCCCTTGCGGTCCGCATACACGCCGAGCACGACGCTGCCGAGCGGCCGCGTGAAGAAGCCGGCCGCGAACGTCGCGACCGACAGCAGCAGCGACGTCGTCGCATCGCTCGACGGAAAGAACAGCTTGCCGATCAGCACCGCGAAGAAGCCGTACACGGTGAAGTCGAAGAATTCCAGCCAGTTGCCGATCACGGCCGCCGCGATCGCGCCGCGGCGCGTGCCGGCCGGCGCGCCGACGGCCATCGCCGCGGCGTGTGCGGGGTGCAGCGCGACAGGGTCTTTCTGCATCGTTCACGTCTCCTTGGAACGCGGCCCGACGCACGGGCCGCCCGCGTGTGCGGTCACTGCGCGAGATAACGCTCGACGAGGCGCGCCCAGAACGCGGCGCCGATCGGCAGATTGCGGTCGTTGAAGTCGTACTTCGGGTTGTGGACCATGCAGCCGTCCTCGCCTTCGCCGTTGCCGAGCCGCACGAACGAACCGGGCCGCTGCTGCAGCATGAACGCGAAATCCTCGCTGCCCATCAGCAGATCGGCCTGCTCGACCACGTGCGCATCGCCGACGAGTTCGCGCGCGACCTGCGCCGCGAAATCCGTTTCGGCATCCGTATTGACGACGACCGGATAGCCTTCGATGTACTCGACCTGCGCCGTCGCGCCGTAGCTCGCGGCCTGCGTTTCGGCGAGTTCGACGATGCGGCGCTTCAGCAGCGCGCGCACGTCGGGGCTGAACGAGCGCACGCTCAGCTCAAGACGCGCGCCGTTCGGAATCACGTTGTTCGCGGTGCCCGCGTGCATCGATCCGACCGTCACGACCGCCGGCTGCGCGGGATCGACGTTGCGCGCGACGATCGTCTGCAGCGCCATCACGATGCTCGCCGCGACGACGACCGGGTCGACCGTCAGATGCGGACGCGCCGCATGGCCGCCGACGCCTTCGATCGTGATGATGGCCTTGTCGCCGGCCGACATGAACGGCCCGCGCCGCGTGAGAAACACGCCCGGCGCCGCGCCCGGATGGTTGTGCATGCCGAACACGGCGTCGCACGGGAAGCGTTCGAACAGACCGTCGTCGATCATCTTCTTTGCGCCGCTGTCGACGCCATGCTCCTCGGCCGGCTGGAAATACAGATGCACGGTGCCGGAAAAACGGCGCGTCTTCGCGAGATGTTGCGCGGCGCCGAGCAGCATCGTCGTGTGGCCGTCGTGACCGCATGCATGCATCTTGCCGTGCGTCGCGCTCGCATACGGCAGGCCGGTCGCCTCGACGATCGGCAACGCGTCCATGTCGGCGCGGATGCCGATGCTGCGCGTGCCGTCGCCGACACGCAGCGTGCCGACCACACCGGTCTTGCCGACGCCGCGCGTGACCTGCCAGCCCCACTGCTCGAGCTTGTCCGCGACGAGCGCGGCCGTGTCGTGCTCCTCGTAGGCGAGTTCGGGGTGACTGTGGATGTGATGGCGGATCTCGCGCAGCGCGCCGGCGGCGGGCAGCAGATCCTCGATTTCGGTGAAGCGGGTGTCGGTCATCAACGGGCTCCTGCGGAAGGTCGGCGGCATGCGCTCGGCGCATGCGGAAAGCGAGCCACTATATCGAGCCGATATCGGTTCAATAAGATGCGGAATTTTTCACCGCGATAAGCTTTTTTAATCGCGGGTTAACGCGGGTACGGATCGACGCCGCGCGCCGTTTTATTTTTGAGACGAACGGTCTATTATTCGACGCATGGACACATGCACCGAACTGCCGCGCCGGCGCGGCAGGCCGCCGAAGCAGCACGACGACCTCGTCGCGACGCGCGACATGTTGCTGCGCACGGGCCTCGAGATTCTGACCGAAAAGGGTTTTTCGTCGACCGGGCTCGACGAAATCCTCGGACGCGCCGGCGTGCCGAAGGGCTCGTTCTATCACTACTTCGACAGCAAGGAAGCGTTCGGCCTCGCGCTGATCGACCGCTATGCGGAATTCTTCGCGCGCAAGCTCGACCGCCACTTCGGCGACGCCGAACGCTCGCCGCTGCAGCGCGTGCGCGCGTTCGTCGACGATGCGCGCGACGGGATGGCGCGCTACGACTATCGGCGCGGCTGCCTGATCGGCAATCTCGGCCAGGAAATGGGCGCGCTGCCGGAAACCTTCCGCGCGCGGCTGCAGGCGACGTTCGAAGACTGGCAGCGCCGCCTCGCCGACTGCCTGCGCGCCGCGCAGCAGGCCGGCGAACTGTCGCACGCGGCCGCGCCGGCCGAGCTCGCCGCGTTTTTCTGGATCGGCTGGGAAGGCGCGGTGCTGCGCGCGAAGCTCGAACGCCGCGACGCGCCGCTCGTGCTGTTCGCGCGGCATTTCTTCGACGCGCTGCGTCGCTGAATCTTTTCATTGACTGGGCGACCGCGCCAGAAAGGAGAACACGTGTTCCACGGCATCCTGATCGACAAGGACGAAACCGGCCAGCGCACGCGCGTGCAAACGCTCGACGACGCGCAATTGCCCGACGGCAACGTGACGGTGCGCGTCGCGTATTCGACGCTGAACTACAAGGACGCGCTCGCGATCACGGGCAAGAGCCCGGTCGTGCGCCGGTTTCCGATGGTGCCCGGCATCGATCTGGTCGGCGAAGTCGAAGACAGCGCGCATCCCGACTATCGCCGCGGCGACCGCGTCGTGCTCAACGGCTGGGGCGTCGGCGAAACGCACTGGGGCGGTCTCGCGCAGAAGGCGCGCGTCGACGGCGACTGGCTCGTGCCGCTGCCCGACGCGTTCTCGCCGCAGCAGGCGATGGCGATCGGCACGGCCGGCTACACCGCGATGCTCTGCGTGATGGCGCTCGAACGGCACGGCGTGCGCGCCGGCGACGGCGAGATCGTCGTGACGGGCGCGGCAGGCGGCGTCGGCAGCGTCGCGACCGCGATTCTCGCGCGGCTCGGCTATCGCGTCGTCGCGGTCACCGGGCGCCCGGAAGACGGCGACTATCTGCGCGCGCTCGGCGCGGCCGAAATCCTCGATCGCGCGCAGTTCAGCGCGCCCGGCAAGCCGCTCGGCAAGGAACGCTGGGCCGGCGCGGTCGACGTGGCCGGCAGCCACGTGCTCGCGAACGTCTGCGCGACGACGCGCTACCGCGGCGTCGTGACCGCATGCGGGCTCGCGGCCGGCATGGACTTCCCGGCGACGGTCGCGCCGTTCATTCTGCGCGGCGTCACGCTGGTCGGCATCGACAGCGTGATGTGTCCGCGCGACGAGCGCCTGACCGCATGGCGCCGCCTCGCGGCCGACCTCGACGTCGCGAAGCTCGGCGACATCGGCCGCGAAGTCGGCCTCGCCGACGCGATCCCGCTCGCCGACGAGCTGATCCGCGGCAAGGTGCGCGGCCGCATCGTCGTCGACGTCAACGCCTGATCGCGCCTGGCATCTGCGCCGCCCATCGCGCTTTGCGGCGGCGCTGCGCCGCGTCGCGCGCGGCCTGCACCATTCCGACGAGGAGAGAACCCATGAGCACCGCCACCCCCGCCCCCGTCAGCCGCTTTCCCGTGCCGGCGCTGGACGATCTGCCCGACGACATTCGCGCCCGGATCGCCGCCGTGCAGGAGAAGTCGGGCTTCATCCCGAACGTGTTCCTGACGCTCGCGCATCGCCCGGACGAATTCCGCGCGTTCTTCGCGTATCACGACGCGCTGATGGACAAGCCCGGCAACCTGACCAAGGCGGAACGCGAAATGATCGTCGTCGCGACGAGCAGCGCCAATCAATGTCAGTACTGCGTGATCGCGCACGGCGCGATCCTGCGCGTGCGCGCGAAAGACCCGCTGATCGCCGACCAGATCGCGACGAACTACCGGAAGGCCGACATCACGCCGCGGCAGAAGGCGATGCTCGACTTCGCGATGAAGGTCTCGCTGGCCGCGCAGCAGGTCGGCGAAGCCGACTTCGACACGCTGAAGTCGCACGGCTTCACCGAAGAGGACGCGTGGGACATCGCGGCGATCTCGGCGTTCTTCGGCATGTCGAACCGCATCGCCAACGTGACGAACATGCGGCCGAACGCCGAGTTCTACGCGCTCGCGCGCTGAGCGCGCGTTAGGGGCGACAAACGCGGCCGGCGCGGCCGGCACACCGCACGCGCGCACACGGCCGCACGGCCCGCGCCGCCTGATGCACCATCCCGGCGCGCGCGGGCGCGCAAACCGGTGCCGGATCGTCGCCCGCGCGACCGCCGGCGGGCGCCCCACGCGAAGAAACGCGAACACAGACGCGATCGGTCAAAAGCGTGCACTATTAGCACTTCGCCGCACCGACGCCGGACGCTTCGGCGCCCGGCCGTTTCGACGTCCGTTTCACGTTCCCCGTTTCAGACCGCGAACCACCCATGACGAATCAGCCTACTCAGACCGCAGCCGACCGGCCCGTCGACATGATCATCTTCGGCGGCGGCGGCGACCTGGCCGCCCGCAAGCTGCTGCCCGCGCTGTACATGGCGCACCTGCACCGCAACCTTCCGCCCGACACGCGCATCATCGCGGTCGGCCGCCGCGACTGGGGCATCGACGGCTACCGCAAGTTCATGGACGAGCAGTCGCGCCCGTTCATCGACGAGAAGGCGTTCGACGCCGACGCGTGGCGCCGCTTCCTCGACCTGTTCCAGTACGTGCTGATCGACGTGAACGCGCCCGACGACTATGCGCGGCTCGCAGCCGCGTCGCGCGACGGCGCGATCCGCGTGTTCTACCTGTCGACGTCGCCGGAGCTGTTCACGACGATCTGCGACAACCTGTCGGCCGCGCATCTCGTCGATGCGCATTCGCGCGTCGTGCTCGAAAAGCCGCTCGGTCACGATCTTGCGTCGGCGAAGGCGATCAACGATTCGGTCGGCAAGCATTTCGAGGAATCGCAGATCTACCGGATCGACCACTATCTGGGCAAGGAAACGGTGCAGAACCTGATGGTGCTGCGCTTCGGCAATCCGATCTTCGGGCCGCTGTGGCAGGCGCCGAGCATCCGCAGCGTGCAGATCACGGTCGCGGAGACGGTCGGCGTCGGCAGCCGCGCGGGCTTCTACGACCATACGGGCGCGCTGCGCGACATGGTGCAGAACCACCTGCTGCAGCTGCTCTGCATCGTCGCGATGGAGCCGCCCGTGTCGCTCGACCCGGACGCCGTGCGCGACGAGAAGCTGAAGGTGCTGCGCTCGCTGCGGCCGATGTCGCTGTCGGACGTCGCGCGCGACACGGTGCGCGGCCAGTACACGGCCGGCGCCGTCGACGGCCAGCCGGTCAAGGGCTACCTCGAGGAAGAGAACGTGCCGCCGGACAGCCGCGCGGAAACCTTCGTCGCGCTGCGCGCGTATATCAACAACTGGCGCTGGGCGAACGTGCCGTTCTTCCTGCGTACGGGCAAGCGGCTGCAGCGGCGTCAGTCGGAAATCGTGATCGAGTTCGCGGACATGCCGTTTTCGATCATCCCGAGCGGCCCGCGCCACTACGGCAACCGCCTCGTGATCCAGCTGCAGCCGGAGGAATCGATCCAGCTGCAAATGCTCGCGAAGGAGCCGGGCAGCGGCATGAACATGGTGCCGGTGAGCCTGAACCTCGATCTGCAGCAGGCGATCCCCGAGCGCCGCGCGGAAGCGTACGAGCGGCTGCTGATCGACGTGATCCGCGGACGCCTCACGCACTTCATGCGCCGCGACGAGCTCGAAGCCGCGTGGACCTGGGTCGAACCGATTCTCGACGGCTGGCAACAGCTCGGCGACCGGCCGCGGCTCTATACGGCCGGCACGTTCGGGCCTGCCGCGTCGTCGGCGCTGCTCGCGCGCGACAACATGTCGTGGTCGGAAGAAGCGTGACGCGGCACGCGGCCGAGCCGGCGCGCGACGTGCGTCGCGACCGGCACGGCCGCTACGACGGACTCAACCATGCGGCCTTGCGCCGTGACGGCGCGCTGCCGGCCGCCGCTGCGCCGCCGCCGAGCGCGTCGACCAGATAGTCGACGAACGACGCGATCCGCGACGAAATCGCCGTGTTGCGGTAGTACACCGCGTTGATCGGCTGCTGCACGTCGAGCGTTTGCCGCGCGAGCACCTGCACGAGGCGGCCCGCGTCGCGATCGTGCGCGGTCATGAAATCCGACAGGCATACGATGCCCGCGCCGTCCAGCGCGAGCTGCCGCAGCGTCTCGCCGCTCGACGACCAGATCGCGGGCTCGATCCGCAGCGGCTCGCCGTCCGCGCCGAGGATCGGCCAGACGTTCAGCGACTCCGGCTGCGTAAAGCCGAGCAGCGTGTGCCGGCCGAGATCCTCGACCTTGCGCGGCAAGCCGTGCGCCTCGACGTACGCCGGGCTCGCGAGCATGCGCAGCCGGCTGCTGCCGATACGCCGGCTGTGCAGCGTCGAATCCTTCAGCCGGCCGATCCGGAACGCGACGTCGGTACGCCGTTCGAGCAGATCGATGATCCCTTCGTTGCTGTTCAGCTCCAGCTCGACCTTCGGAAAGCGTTCGCGATAGCCGCGCACGAGCGGCACGATCACGTGCAGCATGAACGGCGTCGCCGCGTCGAGGCGCAGCCGCCCCGACGGCATCTCGCGCCGCGCGAGCATCTGCTCTTCGGCGTTTTCGACCGATTCGATGATCGCGCGCGCATCCTGCAGGAACGCGCGCCCTTCTTCGGTCAGTTCGAGCCGGCGCGTGGTCCGGCGCAGCAGCGTCGTCTTCAGCTTCTCCTCGAGCCGCGCGAGCGTGCGGCTCGCGGCCGACACCGTCAGATCGAGCTGCTGCGCGGCGGCCGTGATCGAACCACTGTCGACCACGGCCGCAAAGGCCTGGAGTTCGTCGAGCGTAATCTTCATTGTTGATCTGAAATCAAAACAATTTGGTTTATAGACGAGTTTTTCTGCAAAAGTAAAGCCGGCACACTGCGATCCGTCCTCACTGGAAACCGGATCCCATCATGCCACTCGCATTGCTCGCGCTGACCCTCAGCGCCTTTGCCACCGGTACGACCGAATTCGTGATCGCCCGGCTGATCGCGACGATCGGTGCCGATCTCGGCGTCAGTCCGCCTTCGCCCGCGAAGCCGCGCCCGATCCTTGATTCCGAATCAAATATTTTTGTCCGCTAACGGCGTTTATCTCACGAGTCCGACGGACCACAATGATTCCCGTAGCGACACCGTTCCATCCAGGAGCCCATGATGAATCCGATTCCCGCATTCGGCCTCGGCACGTATCGCCTGAAGGGCCAGGTCGTCATCGACTCGGTCCGCAACGCCCTCGAACTCGGCTACCGCGCGATCGACACCGCGCAGATCTACGGCAACGAAGCCGAAGTCGGTGAGGCGATCGCCGCGTCGGGCGTCAGCCGCGATGCGCTCTTCCTGACGACGAAGATCTGGGTCGACAACTATGCGCCCGACAAGCTCGTGTCGAGCCTCGAGGACAGCCTGCGCAAGCTGCGCACCGACTACGTCGACCTGACGCTGATCCACTGGCCGGCGCCCGACAACGGCGTGCCGCTCGCGACGTTCATGACCGCCCTCGCCGACGCGCAGGCGAAGGGCCTCACGCGCCGGATCGGCATCTCGAACTTCAACATCGCGCTGACGAAGGAGGCGATCGCGGCGGTCGGCAAGGACGCGATCGCGACGAACCAGATCGAACTGAGCCCGTATCTGCAGAACCGCAAGCTCGTCGAATTCCTGAACGCCGAAGGCATCCACGTGACGTCGTACATGACGCTCGCCTACGGCAAGGTGCTCGGCGACCCGGTGATCGGCGCGATCGCAAAGCGCCACGATGCGACGCCCGCGCAGGTCGCGCTCGCCTGGGCGATGCAGCTCGGCTACTCGGTGATTCCGTCGTCGACGAAGCGCGAAAACCTCGCGAGCAACCTGCTCGCGCAGACGCTGCGCCTGACCGACGACGACATGGCGCAGATCGCCGCGCTCGAGCGCAACGGCCGCGAAGTCGACCCGGCCGGCCTCGCGCCGAAGTGGGACTGAACTCGGCCCGTTATCGAATCGCCCCGTCCGCGGCCGTGCGCCGCGGCATCCGACAGGACATCCTCATGACCCAGGACCCGCTTTTCCAACCGCTTCGCCTCGGCGCGCTGACGCTGCCGAACCGCATCGTGATGCCGCCGATGACGCGCTCGCGCGCGAGCCAACCCGGCGACGTCGCGAACGAACTGATGGCCGCATACTACGCGCAGCGCGCGAGTGCCGGGCTGATCGTCAGCGAAGGCACCTACATCGCGCCGCTCGGCAAGGGCTACGCATGGACGCCCGGCATTCATGCGCCCGCGCAGGTCGCCGGCTGGCGCAAGGTGACGGACGCCGTGCATGCCGCGCAGGGCCGCATCTTCGCGCAGCTCTGGCACGTCGGGCGGCTGAGCCACACGAGCCTGCTCGGCGGCCGGCAGCCGGTGTCGTCGTCGCCGCTGCAGGCGAAGGGCGTGAACGTCTTCATCGCCGGCGAAGACGGCAGCACGCCCGGCTTCGTGCAGGCGTCCGAGCCGCGCGCGCTGACGGTCGACGAGATCCGCGACATCGTCGAGCAGTATCGCGTCGCCGCGCGCAACGCGATCGACGCGGGCTTCGACGGCGTCGAGCTGCACGGCGCGAACGGCTATCTCGTCAACCAGTTCATCGATTCGAACGCGAACACGCGCACCGACGCGTACGGCGGCTCGCTCGAGAACCGGCTGCGTTTCCTGCGCGAAGTCACGCAGGCGCTGATCGACGGCACCGGCGACGCATCGCGCGTCGGCGTGCGGCTCGCGCCGCTGACCACGCTGAACGGCTGCGTCGACGACGATCCGGAAACGACCTATCTCGCGGCCGCGAAACTGCTCGGCGAACTCGGGATCGGCTATCTGCACATCGCGGAAGCCGACTGGGACGACGCGCCGCTGATGCCGGTCGCGTTCAAGCAGCAGCTGCGCGCCGCGTTCCCGGGCGTGTTGATCTACGCCGGCAAATACACGGCCGAGCGCGCCCGCGAAGCGATCGCGGCCGGCTGGGCGGACTTGATCGCGTTCGGCCGGCCGTTCGTTGCGAATCCTGACCTGCCCGAGCGCCTGCGTACGGGCGCGCCGCTCGCGCTGCACGACCGCAACACGCTGTTCGGCGGCGGTGCGCGAGGGCTGACCGACTATCCGACGCTCGCGCAAGCGGCCGCGTAACGATCGCGAGCGCCGCGACATGGACGCCATGCGTGCTGCATGAACGCCCTGCGTGCGGCGCTCGCGCCGATTCCCGCCGAACCTTGGGACGCGCTGACGGCCGAACGCCGGATCGCCGATCACGCGCCGACGCCGGCCGGCGCCGCCCGACGCGAACCGCCGCGCGGTGTGTGCGCGACCATGCACGCATCGCGCGCGCGGGTGCGCGAAACATCGCCGGCCGATGCGCCGACGCGCCGACGCGCCAACGCGCCTACTCGCCGACGCACCGACGCCCGACCAAAAGCCGCTCAATCTCCCCTCCTCCCTCCCGCGCCCCCGCAACCGCCCCCGCCATCCGCGCGCGCAAATAGTCGCCTTAACGGATCCGATCTAGGCGTATACACGCGTTTTCTCGCGACGATGCCCCGCCGCACGCCGATATAAGCGCTGCGACATGCGCTGCATGCTCGTCGCCCAATGGGACGCGGACAGGCGTTCGCCTACTCTTCGCTACGGCAAAGCGCAGGTGACGCGGCCGCCCCGCATGCGCGGTCCGACGCGACCCGGGCGACCGCCGCGACGCGATTCGTCCCCACGACGATGCCGATATTCCAACCAGATACGAGACACCCTGACGACGGCGCGCAACGCGCCGTTTCAGCACGCTGATAAAGGAGCAAGCTCATGAGTGATACCCCGGTGCAGCCGACGGTCGGCGTCGGCACGGAAGAAAACGACTTCGGCACGCCGGGCGTCATCGACCGGTATTTCGGCATATCGACGCGCGGCAGCACCCAGCGCCGCGAGATCGTCGCCGGCGTAACGACGTTCCTCGCGATGGTTTATTCGGTATTCGTCGTGCCCGGCATGTTCGGCAAGGCCGGCTTCGACACGAGCGCCGTGTTCGTCGCGGTCTGCCTGACGACCGCGTTCGGTTCACTGTTGATGGGCCTGTGGGCGAAGCTGCCGATCGCGATCGGCTGCGCGATCTCGCTGACGGCCTTCACCGCGTTCGGCCTCGTGCTCGGCAAGGGGCTGCATCCGACCGTCGCGCTCGGCGCGGTGTTTCTGATGGGTCTCGTGTTCACCGGCATCTCGATCACCGGCGTGCGCTCGTGGATCCTGCGCAATCTGCCCGCGGGCGTCGCGCACGGCACCGGCATCGGCATCGGCCTGTTCCTGCTGCTGATCGCGTCGAACGACGTCGGCCTCGTGATCAAGAACCCCGGCGCCGGCCTGCCGGTCTCGCTCGGTCAGATCACTGCGTTCCCGGTCATCATGTCGGTGATCGGCCTGGCGGCGATCTTCGGCCTCGAGAAGCGCCGCGTGCCGGGCGGCATCCTGCTCGTCGTGATCGCGATCTCGCTGTTCGGCCTCGCGTTCGATCCGGCGGTGAAGTACCGCGGCGTCTTCGCGCTGCCGTCGCTGAGCACGCCGGGCCATGCGTCGCTGATCGGCGCGATGGACCTTCGCGGCGCGCTGTCGATGGCCGTGCTGCCGAGCGTGCTCGCCCTCGTGATGACGGCCGTGTTCGACGCGACCGGCACGATCCGCGCGGTTGCCGGCCAGGCCGGCCAGCTCGACGAAAACGGCCGCATCGTCAACGGCGGCCGCGCACTGACCGCCGATTCGGTCAGCTCGATCTTCTCCGGCTTCCTCGGCGGCGCACCGGCGGCGGCCTATATCGAATCGAGCGTCGGCGTGGCCGCCGGCGCGAAGACGGGCCTCGCGGCCGCGGTGGTCGGCCTGCTGTTCCTCGTCGTGATGTTCTTCTCGCCGCTCGCCGCGCTCGTGCCGTCGTACGCGACCGCGCCCGCGCTGATGTACGTCGGGCTGCTGATGCTTGGCAGCGTCGCGAAGCTGCATATGGACGACATGGTCGACGCGATGTCGGGGCTCGTCTGCGCGGTGTTCATCGTGCTGACCGCGAACATCGTGACGGGCATCATGCTCGGCTTCTCGACGCTCGTGATCGGCCGCATCGCGAGCGGCGAATTCCGCAAGCTGAATGCGGGCACCGTGATCATCGCGGCCGTGCTCGTCACGTTCTACCTCGGCGGCTGGGCGATCTGACCACGAACGGCGCGTGCCGCGGCGGCGGCCGCGCATCCCGATAACGGCGTCTCCTCCACCATCATCGTTGATGGCCTCCGGGCCCGGAAACGCAGGTTTCCGGGCCTTTTTTGCTGCGTCGACGGCCGCACGCCACGCGCGCGGCGCGCTACCCTATCGGTCTTCGCACCGCCGCCCGCGGCGAGCCGGCCCCGTGCACCGGCCGCCGCCGGGCGCGCCCGCTCCCGAACCCGACCGATGACGCGCATCCGAAATCACCTGAACGTCGCGCAACTGCAGGCCTTCGTCTGCGCCGCGCATCACAAGAGCCTGCGCGCCGCCGCGCGCGAACTCGGCGTCACGCAGCCGGCCATCACGCATACGATCCGCGAGCTCGAAACCGCGCTCAACGCCGAGCTGCTCGTGCGCAGCGTGCGCGGCGTCGAGCTGACGGCCTGCGGCCACGCGCTGCTGCCGCGCGCGGAGCAGCTGCTCGGCGACATGCGCCGCACGCTCGAGGCGGTCGAACAGGTGAAGGGCGAAATGTCCGGGCGCGTCGCGGTCGGCACGATGCCGTCGATCGCGCTGACGGCGCTGCCGCACGCGGTCACCGCGTTTCGCCTTGCGATGCCGAACGTGAGCCTGCATCTCGAGGAAGTGACGGTGCCCGACGCGCTCGCGCAGCTGCGCAACGGCACGCTCGACATCGCCGCGATGCACCACGTGCCGGCGCTCGACCGCGATTTCACGCAGTCGCCGCTGCTGTCGACCGAGTTCGTCGTCGCGATGCGCGACGGCCATCCGCTCGCGCACGCGCGCCGTTTAGAGGAATTGCTCGACGCGGAGTGGATCGTCACGGTCGGCGCCGAGCAGTTTCCGCACAGCGTGATGACGGCGATGTTCGACGCGCGCGGCCTGCCGCTGCCGAAGCGCCTGCTGCGCTCGCCGATGTCGTTCGCGGTCACGCTCGGGCTCGTCGCGCGCTCGGACGTGATCGGCTGCTTCACGCGCCCGCTCGCGGCGATGGTCGCGCCGCTCGGCATCCGCACGGCCGAGCTCGACGACGCGATGCCGCGCTTCGACCTGTCGATCATCGCGCGGCGCGACCTGCTGCCGACGCCCGCCGTGTCGCAGTTCATCGCGTGTCTGCGGCGCGCGGTCAACGAAACGCTCGGCTGAAGCGTTCCGGAAGGCAGGCACGCGCGACAAGTCGCCGCGCGGCCGCCCGATCCGGTATCGGGGCATGTCCTAGGCGCCGCGCCGGTATTTTGTCTTGATAATCTTGCGCACGTCGCGCGCCCCCATCGGGCAGGCGAAACGGACAGTCCGACGCGAAGCCGCGCCGGGCCGAAGGCTTACGGCGCGGCACAACCGCGCACCCATCGAACAAAACGAGGAGTCACCGAGTGAAAAAGATTCTTGCGGCTGTGACCGTTGCCCTGCTCGCCGCATCGGCCGGCAGCGCATACGCGAAAGACTGGACGACCGTGCGGTTCGGCGTCGACGCGAGCTACCCGCCTTTCGAGTCGAAAGACGCGAGCGGCAAGGTGGTCGGCTTCGACGTGGATCTCGGCAACGAAATCTGCCGCCGCCTGAACGCGAAGTGCGTGTGGATCGAGAACGACTTCGACGGGATGATCCCGGCGCTGAAGGCCCGCAAGTTCGACGGCGTGCTGTCGTCGATGTCGATGACGCCGGCGCGTCAGGAACAGATCGCGTTCTCGTCGAAGCTGTTCAACACGCCGACGCGGCTCGTCGCGAAGAAGGGCTCGGGCCTGATGCCGACGGCCGAATCGCTGAAGGGCAAGTCGATCGGCGTCGAGCAGGGCACGATCCAGGAAACCTACGCGAAGACGTACTGGGCGCCGAAGGGCGTGAAGGTCGTCCCGTACCAGAACCAGGACCAGGTGTACGCCGACCTGATCGCGGGCCGCCTCGACGGCGCGCTCCAGGACGCCGTGCAGGCCGAGATCGGCTTCCTGAAGACGCCGCGCGGCGCGAGCTTCGACTTCGCGGGCAAGGATCTCGACGATCCGAAGACGCTCGGCGAAGGCGCGGGCATCGGCCTGCGCAAGGAAGACACCGACCTGAAGGCGAAGATCGACGCGGCCATCGCGGCGATGCGCAAGGACGGCACGTACGACAAGATCGCGAAGAAGTACTTCGACTTCGACGTGTACGGCAAGTAAGCGCGCGCCGCATCCGCGCAGACGGGCTCCGCAAGGAGCCCGTTTTTTTGCGCGCGCGGCTGCGCACGGCGCCGCGGGCGTCGCTATTTTTTTCGCGTCAACCCGCTGATTTGCAACGGGAAAACGGCTGTTCCGGAACCGGTTTGATGGCTTCGACGAAGGCAACGTACAATCGACCTTCCACGCACACCGGATCATTCGCGGCTGCGCCGCGCTCCCGTCACCATGCAAACGCAGACCCATCCGCTGATTTCCCCCGCCGTCGGCACCGAACGTCAGATCACGAGCTTCCACTACGGCCCGCGCGGCGGCAAGAAGGTCTACATCCAGTCGTCGCTGCACGCGGACGAACTGCCCGGCATGCTGGTCGCCGTGTTGCTGCGCCGCAAGATCGCGGCGCTCGAAGCGGCCGGCAAGCTGCGCGGCGAGATCGTCATCGTGCCCGTGCCGAATCCGATCGGCCTGTCGCAGCATGTGTTCGGCGATCATCTGGGCCGCTTCGAGCTCGGCTCGATGCAGAACTTCAACCGCAATTTCCACGATCTCGCCGCGCTCGTGCTGCCGCGCATCGAAGGCCGCCTCACGCACGACGCGCAGCGCAACGTCGAAGCGGTGCGCGCGGCGATGCGCGAAGCGCTCGACGAACAGAAGCCGCGCACCGAGCTCGAATCGCAGCGTCTCGCGCTGCAGAAGCTGTCGTACGACGCCGACATCGTGCTCGACCTGCACTGCGACAACGACGCGGTGATGCACCTGTATACGAACCCCGATCTCTGGGAAGACGTCGAGCCGCTCGCGCGCTATCTCGACGCGCAGGCGTCGCTGCTCGCGCTGAACTCGGTCGGCAATCCGTTCGACGAGATTCACAGCTTCTGCTGGTCCGATCTGCGCAGCCGTTTCGGCGAGCGCTTCCCGATTCCGAACGGCGCGATCTCGGTCACGGTCGAGCTGCGCAGCGAGCGCGACGTGTCGTACGAGCTCGCGGAAAAGGACGCGCAGGCGATCGTCGAATACCTGACCGAACGCGGGATCGTCGAGGGCACGCCGGCGCCGCTGCCGCCGCTCGCACATCCGGCCACGCCGCTCGCCGGCACCGATCCGCTCGTCGCGCCGGTGTCGGGCGTGCTGGTGTTCCGCACGCCGGTCGGCGTATGGATCGAGGCCGGCCAGGAGGTCGCGGATATCGTCGATCCGCTCACCGATCGCGTCGTCACGCTGAAGAGCAGCGTGTCGGGCGTGCTGTATGCGCGTCAGGTCGTGCGCTTCGCGACGGCCGGGATGGAAGTCGCGCGCATCGCCGGCGCAACGCCGATCCGCACGGGGTCGCTGCTGTCCGCATAAGCGCCGCCGCAGGCGCGCCGCGCCGTGGCGTGCATCACAGCGAAATCGCCCGCATACGCGGGCGATTTTTTTTAGGCGGATACGAGGGTCGCGGCAACGCGCCGTGCGCGCACCGCACGCGCCGCTCAGAACGCCGGCACGATCGCGCCGCCGAATTTCTGCTCGATGAACTTGCGCACGTCGTCCGATTCGTACGCGGCGACGAGCTTCTTCACCCACGGCTTGTTCCGGTCCTGCTCGCGCACCGCGATCAGGTTCGCGTACGGCCCGCGCAGGTCCTCGATCGCAATCGCGTCCTTCACGGGCGTGAGCCCCGCCTTCACCGCGTAGTCGGTATTGATCGACGCCGCGTCGAGATCGGGCAGCGCGCGCGGCAGCTGCGCGGCGTCGAGTTCGACGATGCGGATCTTCTTCGGGTTCTCGGCGACGTCGAGCGGCGTCGCGTTCACGCCGTTCGTGCCGACGCCGGGCTTCAGCTTGATGACGCCGTATTTCTGCAGCAACAGCAGCGCGCGGTTGCCGTTCGACGGGTCGTTCTGGATCCCGACCTTCGCGCCGGCCGGCAAATCCTTCAGCGACTTGTATTTCTTCGAATAAAAGCCCATCGGCGCCGTATAGGTCAGCCCGACGCTGACGATCTTGTAGCCGCGCTGCTTGATCTGGCTGTCGAGAAACGGCTGATGCTGAAAGCCGTTCGCATCGAGATCGCCCGCGTCGAGCGCGGCGTTCGGCTGCACGTAGTCGTTGAACTCGATGATCTTGATCGCGAGCCCTTCGCGTGCGGCGATCTTCGTCACCTCGCTCCAGATCTGCGCGTCGGGGCCGCTCATCGTGCCGATCTTCAGCGTCTGCGGATCGGCGTGCGCGCCGGGCGCCGCGAAAGCCAGCGCCGCGCCGAGGGCGGCAAAGCCGGTCAGGATCGAACGTCGCATGGTTCCTCTTGCCGTGTCGTTGTTGGAACGCGCATCGTCGCACGGGGCCCGAACGCGACCAACCAAGCTTATTTCATGTGCATTTTCCGCGGCGCGATCAAAGTTCAGGCGAATTCGATATAACGGGCGGCCGCGACGCCGGGCAGAATTCAGCTCCTGTTTCGGGCCGGAACAGGGGCCGGATGTCGCATCGGCACCACACATTCTTCATATGACAGAGGCTGTCACATTCATTACGTGGCACGTCGATAAAGTCGCCGTCGGTCCGTGAAAGCGCCCGCAGAGAGCGCCGGAACCGCAACTGGACACGCATTTATTCGCTCGGAGAATCCTTTGAACAAGAAACTGTTGACCACCGCCATCCTGGCAGCCACCGCCGGTGTGGCGCACGCGCAAAGCAGCGTCACGCTGTACGGCGTGATCGACGCCGGTATCAGCTACGTGAACCACAGCAAGAACGCTACCGGCGGTAGCAGCAAGCTGTTCAAGTACGACGACGGCGTTGCGCAAGGCAGCCGTTGGGGCCTGCGCGGCACCGAAGACCTCGGCGGCGGCCTGAAGGCGATCTTCGTGCTCGAAAACGGCTTCAACAGCGGCACGGGCGCACTCGGCCAAGGTGGCGCGCTGTTCGGCCGTCAAGCCTATGTCGGCCTGAGCCAGTCGCAGTACGGCACGCTGACGTTCGGTCGTCAGTACTCGTTCTCGACCGACATCCTCGGTTCGAACTACTCGACGGGCGGCAACACGGTCGCAGGCAACTACGCGTACCACGTCAACGACGTCGACCAGCTCACGTCGAGCCGCATCAACAACGCAGTCAAGTTCCAGAGCGCGAACTACGCCGGCTTCACGTTCGGCGCGTTGTACGGCTTCTCGAATTCGACCGACTTCGCAGGCGCACCGGGCACGGGCACCACGAACAGCGGCGGTTCGTCGCGCGCATACAGCTTTGGCCTGAACTACGCGAACGGTCCGTTCTCGCTCGGTGCGGCCTACACGGACATCCGCTATCCGAGCCAGTCGACGACGCCGTCGGGCGGCTCGAACTTCAACACGGCGCTCGCAAACATCAGCACGGGTAACGTCCGCGACCTGCGCACGTACGGCGTCGGCGGCCGCTACGTATGGGGCCCGGCAACGGCATGGCTGCTGTGGACGCGTACGCAGTTCTCGACCGTTTCGGGCGCAGGCGGCACGTTCTACAACGCATATGAAGGCGGCCTGAAGTACGCGATCACGCCGGCCCTGTCGGCAGCAGCGGGCTACACGTACACGAACGCAACGCAAAACGGCGCATCGGCGCACTGGAACCAGGGCAACCTCGCGCTCGACTACGCACTCAGCAAGCGTACGGACGTGTACGGTCTCGTGATCTACCAGAAGGCGTCGGGCAACAACGTGCAGGCGCAGATCGGTTCGAGCACGAGCTACTTCAACACGTCGGGCAACGGTTCGTCGAACCAGATCGCCGCACGCGTCGGTATCCGTCACAAGTTCTAAAGCATCCGCTCAACCTGCGGATCACGACGGCAGAAGCGCCCCGCTCCACGCGGGGCGCTTTTTTATGGGCTTTTAAGTTTCGCTTAATTCTGGGCTGAGACGATGCACTCACCCCCCCTGTTGGCCGCCTGAGCATCGGCGGCATTTTTTTTGCGAACCCGGCGGCGCCGCCACCGGATACCCATAACAAGACAGGATCGGAGGCCCGTGATGATCGAAGATACCGTTTTCAGCCATCTGCACACGATTCTGACCCGCGAGCACTCGTTACCCGTCCAGAGCTGTCGCGTGTCCGTCGAAATGCAGCGCCCGTGGGGGCGCCCGTATCGGCTCGTCGAATGGACGATGCATCTCGATGCACCCGCGCGACGGCAGATCGTGCCGGCCGAATCGACCGACGCGGAAATCGCCGAAGTCGTCGCGTCGCACGTGCCCGGCCGGCTGTACGGCGACGGCCGCCTGCAGTTCTAACCGCCACTTCCCGCGTTCCTCCGGCGCCCGCCGCGGCGCCGCACGTGCCATGCAACGGCCGCTGCGCCCGGCGCGTGCGGCACTCCGTCCCTTTGGGTCCGGCGACGAAGTCTGCTACGCTGCGCGTTTTCGTCCACGCAACACACGATGGAAAACCCTTTCAACGAACGCGGCGTGACCATCACGCGCAACGGGCTGTCGTCCGGCGGCCAGGTCTTCGCGCTGCGTGACATCGGCGACGTCGACGTCGTCAAGGTCCCGAAAAACCGGCTCGTACCATCGCTGATCTCGCTGATCGGCGTCGTCACCGCGATCGCAGGCAGCGTCGCCTCGTCGAGCGCGGCACTCGTGGTCGGCGTGATGCTCGTCGTCGTCGGCTATCTCGCCTGGACGACGCAGGACGTCACGTACCGGCTGATGGTCCAGATGCCCGACGGCAAGCGCGAAGCGCTGTCGAGCGTCGACGCCGAGTTCGTCGAGCGCGTCGCGCAGGCGGTACGCGCCGCGCGCACGGCCACCGCCGCCGCCGGCTGATTCGCCGCGCACGAAGCGCCTTCCCCGTTCGCGATCGCGGCGCGCCGCGTGTTGACCGCCTAGTATGGAAAGTGCGGCCCGCCGCCGCATCGTCCGAGGAGGTCGGCATGAACGCTCAATCGCTGTCCGGCATGCTCCGCGCGCAGGAGCTGCTGCTCGTCTCGATGGTTCGCACGCTTCCCGTCGACGCCCGCGGCGCGCTCGTCGATCTCTTCACCGAACAGATCGCATTCGCCGAACAGGCGGGGCTCGAAAGCCGCGCCGACCGCGACGTTCACGATGCGTTCGTCGCGCATGCGCGCAATCTGCTGATTCGCCTCGAATCGCTCGCCTAGCGCCGCGTCGCGGCGCCCGTCTCCCGAATTGATCGCGCGCCCCCGCGGCGCGCCGCTGGCGGCTGCGCGCCCGCGTGCAGCCCGTCCGCTTTCTTGTATCGATAATAATTCTCATTTACAATTCGGGCATTCGTCAGCTTCCTTTCAATTTGCCGTGCGCCGCATTGCGCGCATGGGCCAGCCAGGTGAACGCGTCGCCCAGCCAGCCTTCGGGCTTGTTTCAACCATGGGAGACCACCTGTGCATCGCTCTACGCTGGCGCGCCAGCCGATCTTTGCCGCGCTCATCGGTGCGGTCGGATTGTCCGCCGCCACGGCTCACGCCGATTCTTCGCCGTCCCACACCTCCGCCTCGTCCGTCACGGCCGACGCGGCAGCCGCACGCGCCAGCAGCGCGCTGCTCGACCCGGTCACCGTCACGGCGACGCGCACCGCGACAGCCGCGAGCCGCACCGCCGCTTCCGTGTCGGTGATCGACGCGGACGACCTCGACGAACAGCAGGCTACCAACATCAAGGACGCCTTGCGCTACGAGCCCGGCATCACGGTGCGGCGCACCGCGTATCGTCCCGGCAGCGCGGCGCTCGGCGGCGGCCGCGACGGCGATTCGAGCATCAACATCCGCGGCCTCGAAGGCAATCGCGTGATGTTGATGGAAGACGGCATCCGCCTGCCGAACGCATTCTCGTTCGGCCCGCTCGAGGCGGGCCGCGGCGACTACACCGACCTCGATACGCTGAAGCGCATCGAGATCGTGCGCGGGCCGGCGTCGGCGCTGTACGGCAGCGACGGACTGACCGGCGCCGTCAACTTCATCACGAAGGATCCGCAGGATCTGCTGTCGATCTACCGCAAGCCGACCTACTTCTCGTTCCGGCCGAGCTACGATTCGACCGACCGCAGCATCGGCGCGACCGTGTCGGCCGCCGGCGGCAACGATCGCATCCAGGGGATGATCATCGCCGACGGCCGCCGCGGCCACGAGATCGACACGCGCGGCAGCGACAACTCCGCAGGCAAGCTGCGCACGACGTCGAACCCGCAGCACGTGTACAGCGAATCGCTGCTCGGCAAGCTCGTGCTGATGCCCACCGTGCGCGACACGATCAGGCTGACCGCCGAAACCGTGCAGCGGCGCGTCGGCACCGACGTGCTGTCGGCGATCGTCGCGCCCGCGACGCTCGGCCTCACGACGAGCGACCGGCTCGAACGCAACCGCTTCAGCGCCGATTACGCCTTTCGCGACGACGCCTCACGCTGGCTGCAGAACGCGCACGTGCAGTTCTATTACCAGGAAGCGACGCAGGACCAATACGCGTTCGAAACGCGCGGCACGCTGCCGTCACGCTCGCGCGACAACCGCTACCGCGAACGCACGTTCGGCGGCTCGGCGTTCGCCGAAAGCGGATTCTCGACCGGCCCGCTCGTGCACAAGCTGCTGGGCGGGATCGACGGCAGCCTGTCGCGGATCACGAACCTGCGCGACGGCACGGTGCCCGGCGTCGGCGAGACGTTTCCGAACAAGGCCTTCCCCGACACCGACTACACGCTGTTCGGCGCGTTCGTGCAGGATCAGATCGGCTACGGCCGCCTGCTCGTCACGCCCGGGCTGCGCTTCGACACGTATCGGCTGAAGCCGTCCGGCAACGATCCGCTGTTCACCGGCCGCGCGGTGTCGACGCACGCGAACGAACTGTCGCCGCGCGTCGCGGTGCTGTACGAGATCGCGCCTGCGCTGATTCCGTATCTACAGTACGCACACGGTTTCCGCGCGCCGACGCCCGATCAGGTCAACAGCAGCTTCTCGAATCCCGTGCAGGGCTATACCTCGATCGGCAATCCGAACCTGAAGCCCGAGACCAGCGACACGTTCGAAGCCGGGCTGCGCGGGCGAGCCGGCACCGGCTACGGCACGATTCGCTACAGCGCGGCCGCGTTCACCGGCCGCTACCGCAACTTCATCGCGCGTACGACGATCGCCGGCAGCGGCCGGCCGACCGATCCGTTCGTGTTCCAGTACGTGAACTTCGCCGATGCGCGCGTTCACGGCATCGAAGGCCGCGCCGACTGGGCGATGCCGAACGGCATCACGCTGCGCACCGCGCTCGCGCTGACGCGCGGCTCGACGCAAAACGACGGCGCCGCGAGCCAGCCGCTCAACACCGTGAATCCGTTTTCCGCCGTGTTCGGCGTGCGCTACGAGCCGACCGAACGCTGGTTCGTGCAGACCGATCTGCTGTTCCAGGCCGCGAAGCGCGACAAGGACATCGACCGGTCCGACTGTTCGAAGCGAGCCTGCTTCGCGCCGCCTTCGTCGTTCGTCGTCGATCTGCGCGGCGGCTATCGCTTCAACAAGCACGTGAGCGCGACGGTCGGCATCCGCAACCTGTTCGACCGCAAGTACTGGAACTGGTCCGACGTGCGCGGCATCGCCGCCGATTCGCCGGTGCTCGACGCCTATACGTCGCCCGGCCGTACCGTCGCAGTCAGCATGAAGGTCGATTTCTGATGCGCGCCGGCTGCACGCGCGTCCCACCGTCCGTCAAGGAGTCCGACATGATGCAATCCCCCGTTTCCGCGTCGTCCGTGCGCACGTCCACCTCGCTGCGCGACGCGTTCGTGAAGCTCAAGCGCGAGCGCCGGCTGCGCAACCGCGACGTCGCGCAGGCGCTCGGTGTCAGCGAAGGCGAAGCGCTCGCCGCGTTCGTCGGCGAGCACGTGGTGCGGCTCGATGCGCGCTTTCCCGATCTGTTCGAGGAAATGCCGCGTCTCGGCCGCGTGATGGCGCTCACGCGCAACGACGCGGCCGTGCACGAGAAGGACGGCGCGTACGCGCAAATGAGCCACGACGGCCCCGTCGGTCTCGCACTCGGCGACATCGATCTGCGCATCTTCTATCGACAGTGGGCGTCCGCGTTCGCGGTGCGCGACGACACGCCGCACGGGCCGCTGAAGAGCCTGCAGTTCTTCAACGCGCAGGGCCATGCGATCCACAAGGTCTATCTGCGCGCGCACAGCGATCACGCCGAATACGATGCGTTCGTCGCGCGCTGGCGCGCGGCCTCGCAGCAGCCGGGCCTCGACGTCGCGCCGGCCGCGCCGAAAAAACCCGAGCGCGCGGACAGCGCGATCGACGTCGCCGGCTTTCGCGCCGCGTGGCACGCAATGACGGACACGCATCAGTTCTTCGGCATCACGCAGCGTTTCGGCGTGAGCCGCCTGCAGGCGTTGCGTCTTGCCGATCCGCAGCATGCGTATCCGCTCGATGCCGCACACGCGTTGCGTCACGTGCTCGAACGTGCGGCGCAGAGCGGCCAGCCGATCATGGTGTTCGTCGGCAACGCGGGGATGATCCAGATCCATACGGGCCCCGTCGCGAACGTGCGCGAAGTCGGCGCATGGATCAACGTGCTCGATCCGGGCTTCAACCTGCACGTACGCGAGGACATGATCGCGACCGCGTGGGTCGTGAAGAAGCCGACGAGCGACGGCATCGTCACCTCGGTCGAACTGTTCGACCGCAACGGCGAGCACGTCGCGCTGCTGTTCGGCGAACGCAAGCCCGGGCAGCCGGAGCGCGACGACTGGCGCGCGCTCGTCGCGTCGCTCGCGCCTGCCGCGCGCGGGGACGCACGATGAGCGCGCGCACGTTCGATCCGCGCCGCCGCGCGGCGCTGGCGGGCGCGGCCGCTGGTGCGCTCGCGGCGACGGCGCCCGCGCGCGCGATCGCGGCGGTCCAGTCGGCGCCGAAGCGCGTCGTCGTGATCGGCGGCGCGCTCGCGGAAACGGCCTTCGCGCTCGGCGGCGAACACGCACGCGGCTACCGGCTCGTCGGCGCGGACACCACGTGCACGTATCCGGAGGCCGCGAAACGCTTGCCGAAGGTCGGCTATCAGCGCGCGCTGTCGGCCGAAGGCTTGCTGTCGTTGCGGCCCGATCTCGTGCTCGCGTCGGCGGAAGCCGGCCCGCCGGCCGCGATCGCGCAAGTCGCGCGTGCGGGCGTCGCGGTGCAGACCTTCGACGAGCATCACGATGCCGACTCGGTACGCAAGAAAATCGCCGGCATCGCGCAGGCGCTCGACATGCGCGATGCCGGCGTCGCGCTGCTGCGGCAGTTCGATCGCGACTGGCAGGCCGCGCGCGATTCCGTCGCCGCGCACGTGCCGGGCGGCGCGCAGCCGCCGCGCGTGCTGTTCGTGCTCAATCACACCGGCAACCAGGCGCTCGTCGCCGGCCAGCGCACGGCGGCCGACGCGATGATCCGCTACGCCGGCGCGCGCAACGCGATGCAGGGCTTCGATCACTACAAGCCGCTGACGAGCGAGGCGCTGGCCGCCGCCGCGCCCGACGTCGTGCTGATCTCCGACGAAGGGCTCGCCGCGGTCGGCGGGCGCGCGGCGCTGCTGGCCGCGCCCGGCTTCGCCGCGACGCCGGCCGGTCGCGCGCAGCGCATCGTGTCGCTCGACGCGCTGCTGCTGCTCGGCTTCGGCCCGCGGCTGCCGCTCGCGGTCACGACGCTGCATCGGCGTCTGTCGGACACGCTCGCGTAACGGGATCGTCGATGTCCGCTCGTCTCTCGTCGATTCGCGCGTCGTCGGCCGCCGCGGCTGCGCACGGCGCACGACGCATCGGTACGCAGCGCCGTTTTGCGCCCGTCGCGCTCGGCGTGCTCGCCGTGCTCGTCGGCGCGATGTCGGTCGTCGCGCTCTGTGTCGGCGCATACCGCAATTCGCCGGCCGACGCGTGGGCCGCGCTCGCCGGCGACCCCGCCGCGCAGCAGGCGCGTGCGGTGCTGCTCGGCATCCGTGCGCCGCGCGTCGTGCTGGCGCTGCTCGTCGGCGGCGGCTTCGGCGCCGCCGGCGCCGCGATGCAGGCGCTGTTTCGCAATCCGCTCGCCGATCCGGGGCTCGTCGGCGTGTCGAGCGGCGCGGCGCTCGGTGCGACGGCCGCGATCGTGCTCGGCCCCGCGCTGTTCGCCGCGCATGCCGGCGCGGCCGCGCTGCCGGCCGCGGCCTTCGTCGGCGCGCTCGCGATCGCGGCGCTCGTCTACCGGCTCGCCGCGTCGCGCGGGCGGCTCGCGCTGCCGCTGCTGCTGCTCGCCGGCATCGCGATCAACGCGCTCGTCGGCGCGGCGATCGGGCTGCTCACGTTCGTCGCCGACGACGCGCAGTTGCGCTCGCTGACGTTCTGGAGCCTCGGCAGCCTCGGCGGCGCGCAATGGCCGACGCTCGCGGCCGTCGCGCCGTGCGCCGTGCTCGGCTGCGCACTGCTCGTGCGCGAACGCGATGCGCTGAACGCGCTGCAGCTCGGCGAAACCGAAGCGCTGCACCTCGGCGTGCCGGTTCAGCGGCTCAAGCGCCGCGTGCTCGTCGCGGTCGCGCTCGCGGTCGGCGCGCTCGTGTCGTGCGCGGGAATCGTCGGCTTCATCGGGCTCGTCGCGCCGCATTGCGTGCGCCTCGCGTGCGGGCCGGACCAGCGCATCGTGCTGCCCGGCGCCGCGTTGCTCGGTGCGCTGCTGACGCTCGCGGCCGATCTCGCCGCGCGCACACTCGCCGCGCCGGCCGAGATTCCGCTCGGCGTGCTGACCGCGCTGCTCGGCGCACCGTTCTTTCTCGCGCTGCTGTGGAAAAGCCGCGGCTCGCTCGGCGCTTAGTCGCGCCTCCGTCTCGATCATGCTGACCGTCCAACATCTCCGTGTCGCACGACGACATCGCATCATCCTTCACGATCTGTCGCTGACGATCGAACCGGGCCGCATCACCGCGCTGCTCGGCCGCAACGGCGCGGGCAAGAGCACATTGCTGAAAGCGCTGGCCGGCGAGCTGAGCGGCAGTGCCGCGCCGAACGGCGTGCGCGTCACCGGCCGCATCGCGCTGAACGGCGAACCGCTTGCGCAGATCGACGCGCAGCGGCTCGCACGGCTGCGCGCGGTGCTGCCGCAAGCCGCGCAACCGGCCTTTCCGTTCAGTGTCGACGAGATCGTGCTGCTCGGCCGCTATCCGCATGCGCGTGGCCGCGGCGGCGCGCTGTCGCGACGCGATCGCGGCATCGCGTGGCACGCGCTCGCGCGTGCCGGTGCGGACACGCTGCTCGGCCGCGACGTGACGACGCTGTCCGGCGGCGAACTCGCGCGTGTGCAGTTCGCGCGCGTGCTCGCGCAGCTGTGGCCGTCCGACGACGAAGCGGGCCGCGACGCTCGCGACGCGTCGCCGACACGCTATCTGCTGCTCGACGAGCCGACCGCCGCACTCGATCTCGCGCATCAGCATCGGCTGCTCGATACGGTGCGCACGATCGCGCGCGAATGGCGGCTCGGCGTGCTCGCGATCGTCCACGATCCGAATCTCGCCGCGCGGCATGCGGACACGATCGCGATGCTCGCGGACGGCACGATCATCGCGCACGGCACGCCGCACGATGTGATGACGCCCGAGCACATTGCACGCTGCTACGGGTTCGCGGTGAAGCGGATCGACAGCGGCGACGGTACGCCGCCCGTGATGGTGCCGGCATAGCGCGCGGCCCTACGCGTGATCGACGGCCGAAGTGCGCCCCATGTAGTCGGCCCACGCGCCGTATGCGCGCTCAACGTTCGACGTCCGCGAGCATCCGCATCGCGATGCCGCCGCCCTCGCCGCGAGCTAGACGACAGTCGCGATGCGTCCGTCGACGCCGACATGCACGGCATGCAGTCGTCCCGCACGCCGCACGCGCACTCAATGCTCGACGTCCGCCGCGCCGAACGTACGCATCTCCCAGCCGAACCGTACCGCGAGCACCCTCATCGCGAAGCCCGCCGCGAGCGCGACGACGGTCGCGACGCGTGCGTCGATACCGACATACTGAAGCGCAACGTACAGCGCACCCGTGAAGAACGCGACGCTCGCATACAGCTCGCGGCGCAGGATCAACGGCATCTCGTTGCAGAGCAGGTCGCGCAGCATGCCGCCGCACACACCGGTGATCGCACCGGCCAGCACGACGATGATCGGCGCCGCGCCGGTCGACGCGCCGACGTCGCAGCCGATGATCGTGAACGCCGCGAGGCCCAGCGCGTCGACGGTGACGAACAGCGTCTTCATCCGCGCCACGTGCCGCGCGATGCGCGACGCGACGGTCGCCGCAACGAGCGTGATCACCAGATATTGCGGATGCGCGATCCAGCCGAGCGGATAGTGGCCGAGCAGCACGTCGCGCACCGTGCCGCCGCCGAGCGCGGTCACGGCGCCGACCAGCGCCAGCCCGAAGCGGTCCATCCCGCGCCGCATGCCCATCAGCGCGCCCGACATCGCCTCCGCGACGATCGCGATCAGATAAAGCGTATGCATCGTCGTTCGCGTCAGTCTTCGGTCCGGAACAGGTCGAGCACGCGGGCGCGCTCGGCCGCATCGACAGGCGCCGGCGTCGGCGCGACCGGCATCGCGCCGACGTTCGCCGCAGTGGACGCGGCGGACGCCGCAGACGCGGCCGACGCGGCGAACCCGGCGGATGCCGCCTCCGCGCGGGCAGCGCCGCCGCATGCGAAGCGACTGCGTACGAACGCCGGCACATCGGGCGTGCACGCGCCGCGCGTGTATTCGGCGTAGACGAAATCGCCGTCGACACGCGCGACGCCCGGCGGCTCGACCGCTTCGGCCGGCGTGCGTCCGTCGACGGCCGTCTTCATGTAGTCGAGCCACACGGGCAGCGCGAGCGTCGCGCCGGTCGCGCGCCCCATCGAGCGCGGCGTGTCGTAGCCGAGCCATGCGACCGCGACGACGCCCGACGAATAGCCGGCGAACCACACGTCCTTCGAGCCGTTCGACGTGCCGGTCTTGCCGGCCGTGTCGTCGCGGCGCAGCGCAAGCGCGCCGCGCGCGGTGCCCGCACGCACGACGTCGCGCAGCATGCTGTCCATCACGAATGCGTTGCGCGCCGACACGACGCGCGTGCCGGACGGCGCCGGCGCGTCGTACAGCACACCGCCGTGCCGCTGCTTCACCGAGAGGATCAGCCGCGGTTCCACTCGCGTGCCGCCGTTCGCGAACACGCCGTACGCGCTCGCGAGTTCGAGCGGCGTCACCGCGCCCGCGCCGAGCGCGAGCGGCAGCGACGCCGGATTACGCCGCGCGTCGAAACCGAAGCGCATCGCGTGCTGCTGTACGTATTGCGGGTCGGCCGCCTGCATCAGGCTCACCGCGACGAGGTTCTTCGATCGCACGAGCCCGCGCCGCACCGCGATGAAGCCCTCGTAATGATTGCCGTAATTGCGCGGCCGCCACGGCCGTGCGCCGGTCTCGGCCGGCGTCAGCGTGCGCTGCGTATCGTCGACGAGCACGCCGGGGAAATAGCCTTTCTCGAGCGCCGCCGAATAGATGAACGGCTTGAAGCTCGACCCCGGCTGACGGTAGGCCTGCAACGCATGGTCGAACACGTTGCGGCTGAAATCCGCGCCGCCGACGAGCGCGAGCATGTCGCCGGTCGCCGCATCGAGCGAGACCAGCGCACCCTCGAGCGTGCGCTGCGCGTCGCGCGTCGTCCGCTGTCGGCGCAGCGTGCGCTCGAGCGCCGCCTCGGCCGCGCGCTGGTCGCGCATCGAGATCGTCGTCGTCACGTCGAGGCCGAGCGTATATGCGTCGTCGCGAAAGCGCTCGACCATCATCTGCCGCGCGCGTTCGGCGACGTACGGCGCCGCGACGATGCCCGGCGGCGCCTGCGGCGACAGCGCGATCGGCGCATCGACGGCCGCGCGGTACGTCGCGTCGTCGAGTTGGCCGAGCGCAAGCATGCGGCCGAGCACGTAGTTGCGACGCGCGGTCGCGCGCGCCGGATTGACGACCGGATTGAACGCGGACGGCGCCTTCGGCAACCCGGCAAGCACAGCCGCTTCGCCGACGCTCAACGCATCGAGCGGCTTGCCGAAATACACGTGCGACGCTGCCGCGAACCCGTACGCGCGCTCGCCGAGATAGATCTCGTTCATGTACAGCTCGAGCAGCTTGTCCTTGCCGTACGCGCGCTCGAGCTTGATCGCCATCAGGATCTCGGCGAGCTTGCGGCTCAGCACCTTGTCGCGCGTCAGGTAGAAGTTGCGCGCGACCTGCATCGTGATCGTGCTGCCGCCTTGCGCCGGCTGTCCGGTGACGACGTTCGCGAACGTCGCGCGCGCGAGGCCGCCGATGTCGATCGCGCCGTGCCGGTAGAACTGCGCGTCCTCGGCCGCAAGCAGCGCGTCGCGCATCCGCGCGGGCATGCGCTCGAGCGGCACGAACTCGCGGCGCTCGACGCCGTATTCGGCAAGCAGTTCGCCGTCGCGCGAGAAGATCCGCAGCGGCAGCGCGGGACGATAGACGGCCAGTTGCTCGACCGACGGCAATTGCGTCCAGATGCGATGAATCGTCCATCCCGCGATGCCCGCACCCGCGAGCGTCAGGCCGAGCAGCGCGCCCGCGAGCATGCGCCACACGCGGCGGCGAGGCGGCGGCGCGGGCGGCGTGGGACGGGAATCGGTGCGGTCGGTCATGTCGGCTCCTTCGGCAATGCGGCGATCGACGGCGCACCACGCGACCGACGATCATGAACGGCGCGCATTGTCGAAGGGATGCCGTGAAACCGGAACATTCCTTAGCCAATGTTGGGCTGGCTAAATTTTATTGAGGAAAGCACGCCGCATCGTCGGACACGGCGGCACATGCATCGCCGGGCGAATACGCCGGTTCGCCTGTACCATTTCCGCATGTTCGCTGCGCATCTTCGTTCGTGGAACCTCACGCCCGACGGCGGTCCGATCCTGACCGCCAGCGGCGGCGTATTGCCGGTCGTCTGGCGCGGACGACCTGCGATGCTGAAGATCGCGACCTGCGAAGAAGAGCGGCGCGGCAACGCGCTGATGACATGGTGGGACGGACACGGCGCCGCGCAGGTATGGGCGCACGACGACGACGCGATCCTGCTCGAGCGCGCGCAGCCGCAACCGGCGCTCGCCGACTTCTCGGCGGCCGGCCACGACGACGATGCAATACGGATCGCATGCGACGTCGTCGCGCAGCTGCACGCGTATCGTGCGCCTGCCCCGCCGCCGCTCGTCGCGCTGCGCGACTGGTTCGCGTCGCTGCTGGCGTCCGACGCGACCGACGCGATACTGCGCCGGTCGCAAGCGACGGCGGCCGCGCTGCTTGCCGAACCGCCCGTCGACGAAGCGGTGCTGCACGGCGACATCCATCACCGCAACGTGCTGCACTTCGGCGATCGCGGCTGGCGCGCGATCGATCCGAAAGCGCTGCGCGGCGCACGCGCCTTCGACTACGCGAACCTGTTCTGCAATCCGTCGCACGACATCGCGGTCGATCGCACGCGCTTCGAACGTCGCGTCGCGATCGTCACCGATGTCGCGCGGCTCGATCCGCACACGCTGCTGCGCTGGATTCTGGCGTGGTCCGGGCTGTCGGCGATCTGGCTGATCGAAGACGACGAGCCGGCAGACACGCGGCTGCAGGTCGCCGCGCTCGCCGCACACGCGCTCGATTCGCGCTGACGATGCGCGGCGCCGCCCGCGCGCGCGGCAATAAAAAACCCGCCGGCAAGCGGCGGGTTTCCGTGTACGACTGCTGCGGCGCTCAGCGCGCCGGGTTCAGCGTCAGGTTCATGTGGCGGTTCACGTCTTTGTACAGCAGATAGCGGAAACGGCCGGGGCCGCCCGAATAGCAGGCCTGCGGGCAGAACGCGCGCAGCCACATGAAATCGCCCGCTTCGACCTCGACCCAGTCCTGGTTCAGCCGGTACACGGCCTTGCCTTCGAGCACGTAGAGCCCGTGCTCCATCACGTGCGTTTCCGCGAACGGAATCACGCCGCCCGGTTCGAACGTCACGATGTTCACGTGCATGTCGTGGCGCATGTCGCTCATGTCGACGAAGCGCGTCGTCACCCACGCGCCGTTCGTGCCCGGCATCGGGATCGGCTCGACGTCCTGTTCGTTCGTCACGAACGCCTCCGGCAGCGGAATGCCGTCGACGGCCTGATAGTGCTTGCGGATCCAGTGGAAACGCACGGCTGCGTCGCTGACGTTGTGCAGCGTCCAGTCGGCGCCCGGCGGGATGAACGCGTAGCCGCCCGGCGTCAGCGTGTGCTTGGTGCCCTGCAGCGTCAGCTCGGCCTCGCCTTCGACGACGAACAGCACCGCTTCCGCGTTCTTGTCCTGCTCGGGCTTGTCGCTGCCGCCGCCCGGGTTCACTTCGACGATGTACTGCGAGAAGGTTTCGGCGAAACCCGACAGCGGACGCGCGATCACCCACAGGCGCGTGTGCGTCCAGAACGGCAGCCAGCTCGTCACGATGTCGCGCATCACCCCTTTCGGAATGACCGCGTACGCTTCGGTGAACATCGCGCGATCGGTCAGCAGATCGGTCTGCGGCGGGTGGCCGCCATGCGGCGCGTAATACGTTGTCTTCGACATAAGGCATCCAGGCAATGGGTTGGTGCGGCCCGTCGTCCGACGGCGCCGGCGGCCGACACGCGGCGCGCATCGGTGCGCGTGCCGCGGCTTTCGTTCGGTCGGCCAGGCTTCGCAACGCACGCGGCCGGTCGGCCGAGCGGGCCGCCCTTGCTCGACGGTCCGGGCGCCGGCCGTGACGTTCGCCGTCATGCGGCGGCGCGTGGTCCCGAACGCTCGATTCGGTACGCGGGCAGCACTGACGATAGCGAAGTCGTCTTCGATCGACCAATTAAATGTTGCGATGGATTGCATTCGATTTCCCACTGCTCGCCGGATGCGAGCGGGGAACGGCGACAAGCGCGACGACACATCCGGTTACGCGCTCGATGCTGGCGTAACGGACGATCGCAATCGACACCGGGCGAGCGGCAATGCACGCACCCGTCGACGAGCGCAGAGAAATCGAAGGAGAAGCAGAGAATGCGGCGCGCGAATCGCGCGTATCGCATAGGGAACCGCTGAAGTGAAACCGCGTGGCGGCGATGCCGCTGTCGGTGGCCCGGCTCAGCGCGCCGGGCCCGACGTGGATTCGGGCGCGCCGGTCGATCGGCCGCGCCCGCTGCTGCGATCAGTCCCAGTGACGATGATGGCGATGCTTGCGATGACGATAGCCGCGATCGTCGTCGTACGAGCTGCGCGACATGTTGCCGCCGAGCGCCGCACCCGCGCCGCCGCCGACGGCCGCGCCGAGCAGGCCGCCGGTACGGCCGCCCATGGCGTTGCCGGCCGCGGTGCCTGCGCCGCCGCCCAGCGCGCCGCCGATGATCGCGCCGGTACGCTCACGCCGGTTCGACGTGATCGCGCCACCCGCGCCGCCGCCGAGCGCGCCGCCGATCACGGAACCCGTGCTGCCGCCGACCGCGCCGCCGACCGCCGCGCCGGCTACCCCGCCGAGCGCGCCGCCAAGCGCGTTGTTCAAATCGTTAGCTGCCGCCGGCAGCGCAGTCGCGCCGGCGAGTGCGGCGACGACGAGAGCGGGGGCGATCTTCTTCCACATGCCCGTATCCTTCCTTGTTCGCAATGTTATGAGGAGTCGCTCGTATCGGATCTGAACCGGTCGACGTCGATTCGGGCATTGGGCCGAATCGCGCAACCAATTCATTTCAATGAGCTTGCGGCGAAGAATAGCACCGGTCCTGCGGCCTGCCCCCGACATTCTGGTAACAAGTTGTTTACCAAGGGGAAAGGATCGAACGCCCGTACGCAGGGGCCCGCCAACCCGCGCCGGGCGGCGTTCCGATGTGGGTTCCGTCCCTCCAGACGACAGCGGCCGCGCGATCGGGCGTCGCGCGGCCGCCACACGTTCGCGGTGATGCGTCAGCGGACGCGGAAGCTGCCGCCGATGCCGATGCTGACGGGCGGCGCGTAATAAGCCGGCGCATAGCCGTAGTAAGCGGGGGCCGGCGCATAGCCGTAAGGCGGCGCGACGACGCAGCCGCAGAGCGCGCCGAGCAGCGCGAACGAAACGAGAAGTCTGACCATGATGAATCCCGGCGAAAACACGAAGGCGCCTGTCGCGCGCGCCGCGCACGCCGCGGGATGCGGCGGCCGGCACGAAGCGCCGATCGGCGCTTCGGTCGCACGATGAAGCGATGCGCGGAGTCTAGCGCGCCGCCTTTCTTACCGAGTTTCGGGTCCGGTTACACGTGTTACGCGGCGTCACCGCCGATACGGCCGACGCGGACGCGGAGCGGCGCTCGGCCGCCCGTTCAAGCGATATGCGCGCGAATGCGCTGCGCGATCGACTCGAGCGTCGCCGCATCGGCGACGTCGCGCGCGTGCATCCGCAATGCGACGCCCTCGGTACGCGGAATCACGTGGAAGTGCACGTGCGGCACCGTCTGGCCGGCCGCCGCGCCGTTGAACTGGCCGATGAAAAGGCCGTCGGGCGCGAGCGCCGCGCGCACGGCCGTTGCGACGCGCTGCGTCATCCGGATGCTCGCCGCGGCTGCGTCGCCCGACAGGTCGAAGATCTGCGCGGCAGGCTCCTTCGGGATCACGAGCACGTGACCGTCGGCCTGCGGCATCAGGTCCATGATGGCGAGCGTCGCGTCGTCTTCCGCAACCTTCACGCAAGGCAGTTCGCCGCGCAGGATCTTCGCGAACGGGTTGTTGTCGTCGTAGGACATGGCGTTTTTCCGCAGAGAGTGGATGGGCGTGCCGCAGCAGGCAATGCCGGTCGATTATCGGCCGACGCGCGGCGCGATTTCAACTCGTCCGTCGCGCGACGCGCGCCGTGTCATGCGACCGCGATTGCCACGCATCGGCCGAACCTGCGACACTGCCGCTCGTTGCCGCCCGGCACCCGCTCGAGGACACGCATGACGATCCCGCTCAAACCGTTGATTCGACGCGGCATCGCGCTCGCGCTGATCGCCGCATTCGGCTATGCGGGCTATCAGTTGTCGCGGCTTGCGCCGATCGCGACCGGCTATGCGGCGAAGGCGCTCTGCTCGGGCGTGTTCGTGTCCGGGCGCCCCGCCGCTTCGGTCATCGACGTCGACATCATGGCCGGCGTGCATCCGCTGCTGAAGCTCGTGCGCCCGTCGATCGATGCCGAGCACCATCGCGCACATGCGACGTTCGCGGGCTTCGCCGCGCGCGACGCCGAATTTCGTCCGGGGCTCGGCTGCACGCTCGCGCTCGGTCGCGCGGCCGCCGCGCTGCCGGCCGCCTTGCCGCCGTTGCCGGCCGCGCCCGCGGCGACCGCCGTGCCGGCATCGCTTGCCATCGCCTCCGCCTCCGCGTCGGCCTCATCGGCCACACCCGCGCCCAACGGCGTCGACATGCGGAAACTGCACGCGGCGCTCGATCGCGCATTCGACGAACCGGATCCCGCGCGGCCGCGCCGCACGCGCGCGGTCGTCGTCATGTGGCGCGGCCACGTGATCGCGGAACGCTACGCGCCCGGCTTCACCGGCGATACGCCGCTGCCCGGCTGGTCGATGACGAAAACCGTCACGGCCGTGCTGATCGGGATGCTCGTCGGGCAGCACCGGCTGTCGCCCGACACGGCGGCGCTGCTACCCGAGTGGCGCGGCGCCGGCGATCCGCGCGCGGCGATCACGCTCGACGAATTGCTGCGGATGACGAGCGGCCTGCAATTCAACGAGGACTACGACGACCCGCTCTCCGACGTCGCCGTGATGCTGTTCACGCAGCGCGATACGGCGCGCTTCGCGTCGAACAAGCCGCTCGCGGCGCCGCCCGGCACGCGCTGGGACTATTCGAGCGGCACGAGCGAGATCATCGCGCGCGTGATGCGCGTCGCGCTCGGCGGCAGCACGGACGACTATCTGTCGTTCCCGCGCCGCGCGCTGTTCGCGCCGCTCGGCATGCGCAGCGCGGTGTTCGAGCCCGATGCGTCCGGCACGCTGGCCGCCGCGTCGTTCATGTATGCGAGCGCGCGCGACTGGGCGCGCTTCGGCCAGTTTCTGCTGCAGGACGGCGTATGGAACGGGCAGCGGCTGCTGCCCGAAGGCTGGGTGCGCTACCTGACCCGCGCGACGCCGCAATCGTCGCGTGCGGCGTTCGGCGCGCATCTGTGGGTCAAGGTGCCCGAACCGTTCGACGACCGCGATCCGCATGCGCCGGCGCTCCCGGCCGATGCGTTTCATGCGGTCGGTCACGAAGGCCAGTTCGTCAGCGTCGTGCCGAGCCGCGATCTCGTCGTCGTGCGGCTCGGGCTGTCGCGGCCCGAGTCCGCATGGAATCACGAGGCGTTTCTCGCCCGCGTGCTCGACGCGATACCGGCATCCGGCACGTGACGGCCGCGCGCGAGCGGCGCCGCCTTACGGGTTCACGCTGCCCGCGTAGGTCTTGAAGCCTTCGCGCGTCGCGAGACGTTCGGCATAGCGCTTCACGGCCGGCAGCTCCGGACGCTCGAACGGCGTGCCGAACCAGCGGTTCACCGACAGGCCGATCGCGATGTCGGCGATCGTGAAATGCTCGCCGGCCACGAACGCGCCGGTCGCCTCGAGCTGCCCGTTCAGCACGCGCATGTGCTTCGTCCAGTTCGCGATCGACTGCGCGATCGCGGCCGGGTCCTGATGATCGGGCGACTTGCGCACGAGGCCGAGAAACGCGCCGACCCACGAGCGGTTCAGGTCCGTTCCCTGCCAGTCGATCCACTGGTCGACGCGCGCGCGGGCCTGCGGGTCGGTCGGGTACAGCGAGGCGTCGCCATAGCGGTCCCCGTAGCGGTTCGCGAGATACCGAAGAATCGCGTTCGACTCCCAGAGCACGAAATCGCCGTCCCGGATGACCGGCACGAGACCGTTCGGATTCAGCGCCAGATAGGCCGGATCGTCGGTCGAACGAAAACCGGCGCCCCAGTCTTCGCGCTCGAACGGCAGGTTCAGCTCGGTACAGAGCCACAGCACCTTGCGGACGTTGATGGACGGGATCTTGCCGAGAATGTGCAGCATGCGGGCTCCTTCGGACAGGGAATGAACGCGTCGGCGCGGCACGCGCCGCGGACGCCGTCCGCCGAATGTATACGTCTCGGGGCCGTTTCGTCACCGTCTTTGCGCGCCGCGCCGATCGCGCGGGGGCCCGCCGCATGCGTGGTCGGACCCCGCGCGTCCGGTGCGCCGGCCCACCGGCGCGGCGCGTCGCGGGAAGCCGCGCCCGCCTGCCGGTCGCGGCATCCTTTACAATGCGCGGGATTTTTCCGTTTTCAGGCCGTCTGCGCCTTTCAGACAAGAGGTTCCCATGATCATCAAACCGCGCGTGCGCGGCTTCATCTGCGTGACGACTCATCCCGTCGGCTGCGAGGCCAACGTCAAGGAACAGATCGACTACGTGACTTCGCACGGCCCGATCGCGAACGGCCCGAAGAAGGTGCTCGTGATCGGCGCGTCGACGGGCTACGGCCTCGCCGCGCGCATCTCGGCCGCCTTCGGCGCCGGCGCGGACACGCTCGGCGTGTTCTTCGAGCGTCCGGGCAGCGAAACGAAGCCCGGCACGGCCGGCTGGTACAACAGCGCCGCGTTCGAGCGCTTCGCGACCGAAAAGGGCCTGTACGCGCGCAGCATCAACGGCGACGCGTTCTCCGACCAGGTCAAGCAGGTCACGATCGACACCATCAAGCAGGATCTCGGCAAGGTCGACCTCGTCGTCTACAGCCTGGCCGCACCGCGCCGCACGCATCCGAAGACGGGCGAGACGATCAGCTCGACGCTGAAGCCGATCGGCAAGACCGTCACGTTCCGCGGCATCGACACCGACAAGGAAGTGATCCGCGAGACGGTGCTCGAGCCCGCGACGCAGGAAGAGATCGACGGCACCGTCGCGGTGATGGGCGGCGAGGACTGGCAGATGTGGATCGACGCGCTCGACGAAGCCGGCGTGCTGGCCGACGGCGCGAAGACCACCGCGTTCACGTATCTCGGCGAGCAGATCACGCACGACATCTACTGGAACGGCTCGATCGGCGAAGCGAAGAAGGATCTCGACAAGAAGGTGCTGTCGATTCGCGACAAGCTGGCCGCGCATGGCGGCGACGCGCGCGTGTCGGTGCTGAAGGCCGTCGTCACGCAGGCAAGCTCGGCGATTCCGATGATGCCGCTGTACCTGTCGCTGCTGTTCAAGGTGATGAAGGAAGCCGGCACGCACGAAGGCTGCATCGAGCAGGTGTACGGGCTGTTCAAGGAGAGCCTGTACGGCGCGACGCCGCATCTCGACGACGAAGGCCGCCTGCGCGCGGACTACAAGGAACTCGATCCGCAGATCCAGAAGAAGGTCGTCGAACTGTGGGATCAGGTGACGAACGAGAACCTGTACGAGCTGACCGACTTCGCCGGCTACAAGACGGACTTCCTGCGGCTGTTCGGCTTCGAGATCGCGGGCGTCGACTACGACGCGGACGTCAATCCGGACGTGAAGATTCCGCGCATCATCGATACGACGGCCTGATGGTCTGATGGGCTGATCGCCTGACAGCCCGAGCGCCTGATGGCCCGAGCGCCTGATGGCGACGCCCGCCGCGCCGCGCGCGAGCGGGCCGCCGCGGGCCGCGGCCGCGTCGCCCTTCGCGATGCGTCCGCGACGTTCAGCTAAGACGGCGCGTACGTTCGTGCCGTCTCTCTCGCGCTCAATCGCCGGGCCCGATCCGGCCCTCTCTCCGACCCGATCCTGACGCGACGCGGCGCCGCACGGCCCGCGCGCGGCAGCGAGTCGGGCGCTCCGCCGCTGCCCGCGTAGCGCGCCGCCCGCGGCACTACCTTACCGCGCGCGCCGCGTCCCACAACGGCCGCGTACCCAGCGCCGCATGCCAGGCGTCGAAGCGCGCGCGCCACCCTTCGAACGGCTCCTTCAGCGGATGACGCGGGTCGCCGCTCAGCGAATACGCCATCCCTTCGATCAGCCAGCGCGGCTTCGTCAGCACGGCGAGATTGCCGAGCGTTTCCGCCTGCCGGTGATGGATCAGCTCATGCGCGACGAAGTATGCGTGCCAGCCGCGCGGCGCGATCACCACGCCGACCGTGCCGAGCGTCAGCGCGGCGCGTTCGCCGAGGCCGAACGCATCCGCACACGCGCGCGTCGAGCAGAACACGACGCGCGGCGCATCGCCGAACGCGCCGACCGCCGCGGCCGCACGCGCGTAGCCGTCGCGGTAGAGCTGCTGCGCGTCGGCGAGCTTCGATGCATCGTCGATGCAGATCTGCGCGTGCGCGCAGGACACGCCCGGCACGAGTGCCGGCACGGCGACGCGCAGCGGCTTGATCAGTGCATACGCCGCGATCGGCAGCGCGACGAGCAGTGCCGCGCATCCCATGACGACATGCGTTCGTTTCATCCGACGGATTGCCGGCGCAACGGGCCGGCCAAGGTTCGCGTGCTGCATCGTGCGGCGCCGTGCCGAACGCACTAACAGGCTGCGGAAATACCCAACAGCCAAGTCCACGCCCCAGTGGCGTGATGC